>NZ_JBJGYJ010000011.1:0-136502 GCF_054049935.1 Geodermatophilus sp. SYSU D00742 | reverse complement strand
GGGCGGGTCCCCCCGCCGGGACCCGCCCGTCCGCGCACCGGGTCGTGGGCCGCCCGCCTCAGCCGATGGTGACGGGGGTCGTGGAGCCCACCTGCACCCAGCGCGGGGACAGGCTGTCCTCGACCTCCTCCTCCAGCCAGAAGACGTAGGACACCCCGGGCTCGAGGCCGGTGAACGTGACGCCGACCTGCTCGCAGCCGGCCGGCCGGCCGACCACCTGCTGCGGGGGCGCGGGCTGGACGCCGGTCACCAGCCGCTGGCTCACCGCCTGGACCCGGTAGCGCCGCACGTCGGCGTGGCCGTCGGCCTGCCAGCTCACCGCCGCCGTCCCGGGTCCGGGCACGACGGCCGGGCTGATCCGCCGCGGGCTGGGGTAGCCGCCGCAGAGGTCCTCGCGGGGCTCGGTCTCCAACGGCATGCCGCGGGGCACCATCGGGTGCGGGACGTCGACGTCCACCCCGCGCGGTGCCGGCGGCGCGGGGCCGGTCGCGATGATCGGCGGCGCGACGGGCACGGCGACGGTGGCGGTGTCCGCGGCCAGGGCGGCGGCCGGCGGGACGACGGGGACCGGTGCCGACGGCCGTGAGGGCGTGCTGACCGCGGTCAGCTGGGCGGCCACCTGGGTGGCCGGGGCGCTCAGGGTGACCAGCCCGGCGGCGACCACCCCGACGGCGGTGCCGTACCGGCGCCCGCCGCGGCCGCGCCGCCGCCCACCGCTGCGTCGGCTCCGCTGCCGACCGCCCCGCCGCCCTCCGGCCATGCCCACCTCCGCTGTCCGGGAGGACCATCGGCACCGGCGGGGCGGTCCTCAACGCCAAACGGGCGGGCCGAGCCCGAGGCGGTCCAGTTCGAGCGCGGCCAGGGCGTGGGTCGCGGCCGGGTCGCCGGCCTGCCAGGCCGCGGCCGTCCCCCGCGGCAGCCCGGCCAGCCGGGACAGCGGCGCGGTGGCCAGCGCCCGCGCGGCCAGGACGTGGGGGTCGGTCCCGGCCAGCGCCTGCGCCGCGCCGGCCTCCCGCGCCCAGCGCAGCCGCCACGGCAGCCAGCGCAGCAGCAGCCAGCCCACCGGGAGCACCACGAGGACGACGGCGAGCACGGTGGCGAGGGTGCCGACGGCGTCCTGCGCGGCCTGGCCCGCGCTGCCCGCGGAACCGCCCGCCGCGCCCAGGGCGTCGAAGGGGGCGGCCAGGTCGTCGCCGACGAGGGGGACGTCGCCGGCCGCCTCCGCCGCCGCGGCCATGGAGCCGGCCACCGAGGAGCCGAGGTCCGCCACCGCCCTCCCCGGCTCGGCGAGGACGAGGACGGCACCGTGCACGGTCCGGGCGACCAGCACCCAGACCACCAGCCAGGCGAGCAGGCCGGCGTCGGCGGCCAGCTGCCGCGCCCGCAGGCGGGGCCGGGTGGCGTACAGGCGCATCGGAGTTCCTCCGGACGGGTCGGGGCAGGCCGCAGGCCCCTACCCGGCGGGGGACGGCGTTCACCCGCGCCGGTGGCGGTGCGGCCGTCCCCCGCGGCCCGGCAGTGACCCCCCTTACACTCCGCGCGAGGTGCGCCCCGACCGGGCGGCCCACGACGCGGGATGGGGCCCCGCCACCCTCGGGCGCCCCCGGACCGGGAGCAGGAGAGCGGACGATGCAGGTCGGGGTCCCCCGAGAGGTCAAGAACCGCGAGTACCGGGTGGCGCTCACCCCTGCCGGGGTGACCGAGCTGGTGCGCGCCGGGCACACGGTGCTGGTCGAGCAGGGCGCGGGGGAGGGCTCCTCCATCCCCGACGACGACTTCGTCGCGGCCGGCGCGCGGATCGTGCCCACCGCCGACGACGTGTGGGGCGCGGCCGACCTGCTGCTCAAGGTCAAGGAGCCGGTCGCCGAGGAGTACGGGCGGCTGCGCGCGGACCAGACGCTGTTCACCTACCTGCACCTGGCGGCGTCCAAGGAGTGCACCGACGCCCTGGTGACCTCCGGCACCACGGCGATCGCCTACGAGACGGTGCAGACGGCCGACGGCGCGCTGCCGCTGCTGGCCCCCATGTCCGAGGTGGCCGGCCGGATGGCCCCGCAGGTCGGCGCGTACAGCCTGGAGCGGGCCCACGGTGGCCGCGGGGTGCTGCTCGGCGGCGTGTCGGGCGTGTACGCGGCCAAGGTCGTCGTCCTCGGGGCCGGTGTCTCCGGCATGAACGCCGCCGCGATCGCCCTGGGCATGCAGGCCGAGGTCGTCGTGATGGACAAGGACATCGACAAGCTGCGCGCCGCCGACCGCATCTACCAGGGCCACCTGCAGACGGTGGCCTCCAACGCCTACGAGATCGAGCGTGCGGTGCTCGACGCCGACCTGGTGATCGGCGCGGTGCTGGTACCGGGGGCGAAGGCCCCGACGCTGGTGAGCAACGAGCTGGTGTCGCGGATGAAGCCGGGCTCGGTGCTGGTCGACATCGCCGTCGACCAGGGTGGGTGCTTCGAGGACACGCGGCCCACGACGCACGACGAGCCGACCTTCCGCGTGCACGAGTCGGTGTTCTACTGCGTGGCGAACATGCCCGGCGCGGTGCCCAACACCTCGACCCACGCGCTCACCAACGTGACGCTGCCCTACGTGATGGCCCTGGCCGGCGAGGGCACCGTGGCGGCGGTGCGGGGGAACCGGGCACTGGCGCACGGGGTCAACGTGGTCGCCGGGCAGGTGGTGCTGCCCGAGGTCGCGGCGGCCCACGGCATGACCGCCGCCGGACTCGAGGAGGTGCTGTCCTGACGACCGCGACGACCGCGACCGGTGTCGGCCGGGTGGTCTCCGGGTACCTGGACCACCTGACCGTCGAGCGGGGCCTGGCGGCCAACACGATCGCCTCCTACCGGCGCGACCTGCGCCGGTACACCGAGTTCCTCGAGGCCGCCGGGGTGCACGGGCTGGCCGAGGTGGCCGAGTCCGACGTCGCCGCCTTCCTGACCGCGCTGCGTCAGGGGGACGACGCCCACCCGCCGCTGTCGGCCACCTCGGCGGCGCGCGCGGTGGTCGCCGTCCGCGGGCTGCACCGCTTCGCCCTCCTCGACGGGCTGGTACCCGACGACGTCGCCCACGAGGTGCGCCCGCCCACGCCGGCGCGGCGGCTGCCCAAGGCCATCCCGGTCGAGTCGGTGGTGGCCCTGATCGAGGCGGCCGGCTCGGTGGAGGGTCCGCGCGGGCTGCGCGACCGCGCGCTGCTGGAGCTGCTGTACGGCACCGGCGCCCGCATCTCCGAGGCCGTCGGGCTGGCCGTCGACGACCTGGACCGCGGGCAGCAGGTGGTGCGGCTGGCCGGCAAGGGCGGCAAGCAGCGGATCGTGCCGGTGGGCAGCTTCGCCGTCCGGGCGGTGGAGGAGTACCTGGTGCGTGCCCGCCCGGCCCTCGCCGCGGCCGGCCGCACCGGCGTGCGCGGCGGCGCCCTGTTCCTCAACGCCCGCGGCGGCTCGCTGTCCCGGCAGAGCGCCTGGGCGATCCTGCGGACGGCGGCCGAGCGGGCCGGCGGGGTGGGCGGGGACCTCGCCCGGACCGTGTCGCCGCACACCCTCCGGCACTCGTTCGCCACCCACCTGCTCGACGGCGGCGCGGACGTCCGCGTGGTGCAGGAGCTGCTCGGCCACGCCTCGGTGACGACCACCCAGGTCTACACGCTGGTCACCGTCGAGCGGCTGCGCGAGGTCTACGCCAGTACCCACCCGCGTGCACTGACCTGACAGGGGATGGCGGGTCGCTTGGGCGGCACTTGCCAGCAGATCCGGCTCGACGCGCGTTCCACGTTGGCAGTGATCGCCATGTCGACACGGCGCGCGGCGTGCCTCCTCGGTAAACCCGGCAACGCTCCCTAGCGTCAGGGTCACCCGCGCGGACAGAACGGCTGACCGCACCCGGCTGCGGGCCGGAACGGGCACGAGGTGGAGGAACCTGACCGATGGCGATGCGAGGGGACGCGGCCGGCCCGGCCGTCGCGCTCCCGACCGACACCGGACCGGAGATGGGCGCCGCCGCCTCGCGGCTGGACCCCGCCCGCGCGCGGGTGCGCCCGCTGCCGGAGCCCAAGCCCCTGACGCAGCACGGCCCGGCCCGCATCATCGCGATGTGCAACCAGAAGGGCGGCGTCGGCAAGACCACGTCGACCATCAACCTGGGTGCCTCGCTGGTGGAGTACGGCCGTCGCGTGCTGCTCATCGACCTCGACCCGCAGGGCGCCCTGTCCGTCGGACTCGGCGTGCCGGCCCAGACGATGGACCGCACGATCTACAACGCGCTCATGGAGCGGCGGACGACGCTGGCCGACGTCCGGGTGCACACCGACATCCCGGGCCTGGACCTCGTGCCGAGCAACATCGACCTGTCCGCCGCCGAGGTGCAGCTGGTCAGCGAGGTGGCCCGCGAGCAGACGCTGCTGCGGGTGATCGCCGACGTGCGCGACGAGTACGACTACATCCTCATCGACTGCCAGCCCTCGCTCGGCCTGCTCACGGTCAACGCGCTGACCGCCGCGCAGGGCGTGGTGATCCCGCTGGAGTGCGAGTTCTTCTCCCTGCGCGGCGTGGCGCTGCTCGTCGACACGATCGAGAAGGTCAAGGAGCGGCTCAACCCCGACCTGGAGATCTCCGGGATCCTCGCCACGATGTACGACTCGCGGACCGTGCACTGCCGCGAGGTGTTCAGCCGCGTGGTCGAGGCGTTCGGCGACACCGTCTTCCGGACCGTCATCCACCGCACCGTGCGCTTCCCGGAGACGACCGTGGCCGGCCAGCCCATCACCACCTGGGCGCCGACCTCCTCGGGCGCGTCGGCCTACCGCGACCTGGCCAAGGAGGTCCTGGCACTGTGAGGGAGCTCGCGAGCTCACCGATGAGCGCTGCACGCCCGGTCCCGCTCGTGCCGAGCGCCCGCGGGGTGGCCGCGTGACCCGGCGTCCCGTCCTCCCCGGCGCGGCCGAGCTGTTCCGCCGCACCGACACCGCGGCGGCCACCCCCGAGGTCACCGAGCTCCCCGACCTCAGTGCCACGGTCAGCTCGCCCGCGCTGCGCGGTGCCGCGGCCCGGCGCGGCGAGCCGTCGCCCGCCGAGACGACCGCCCCGCTGACCCTCGTCCCCGGCGGTGCCGCCGACGCCGACGACGCCCTCGCCGCCTACCGTGCCCCGGCGCCGGCTCCCGTGCGGACGCCGTCGCGGCCGACCCGGGGGCGCGCGACCCGCACCGAGCGGACCAAGCACGACGAGAAGATCACCGTCTACATCTCCGCCGAGGAGCTGCTGGCGCTGGAGAGCGCCCGGCTGTCGCTGCGGGCCGAGCACGGCGTGGCCGCCGACCGCGGCCGCATCGTGCGCGAGGCGATCGCCGTGCTGCTCGCCGACCTCGGTGAGCGCGGCGAGGACTCGGTGCTGGTCCGCCGGCTGCGGGGGCGGTGAGCGCGCGGGGCCTACCCTCGCGTCCGTGAGCAGCGGTCCCGGCGCGGTGGGGCGGGTGGGTGACGACACCGCCTCCCCGGATGCCGCGCCGTCGCGTTTCACGGTCCGGCTGACCAACTTCGAGGGCCCGTTCGACCTGCTGCTGCAGCTGATCGGGAAGCACAAGCTCGACGTCACCGAGATCGCGCTGTCACGGGTCACCGACGAGTTCATCGCCCACCTGCGGGCGCTGGGCGACGAGCTGCACCTGGACCAGGCCAGCGAGTTCCTCGTCGTCGCCGCCACCCTGCTCGACCTCAAGGCCGCCCGGCTGCTGCCGGCCGCCGACGTCGAGGACGAGGAGGACCTCGAGCTGCTCGAGGCCCGCGACCTGTTGTTCGCCCGGCTGCTGCAGTACCGGGCCTACAAGCAGGCCGCGGCGTTCCTGCGGGAGCGCGAGGCCGAGGCGATCCGCCGCCACCCGCGCGACGCCGCCCTCGAGCCGCGCTTCGCCGAGCTGCTGCCCGAGGTGCTCCTGGGCCTCACCCCCGAGCAGTTCGCGGCCCTGGCCACCAGGGCGCTGACCCCGAGGGCGCCGGCCGTGGTCGGCGTCTCGCACCTGCACGCGCCGGTGGTGAGCGTCTCCGAGCAGCTGCTGCTGGTCCGCAACCAGCTCATCTCCGCCGGGACGGCGACCTTCCGGGCGCTGACCGCCGACTGCGGGCACACCCTCGAGGTCATCGCCCGGTTCCTGGCGCTGCTGGAGCTCTACCGCCAGCAGCGGGTGACCTTCGAGCAGCTCACCCCGCTCGGCGACCTGCACGTCCGGTGGACCGGTGGCGCCGGGCCCGAGCCGGACCCGGACGACGACGCGGACGAGGAGTACGCATGAGCGACCAGCGCCCGCCGATCTCCTGGGAGTCCCTCGCCGCGGAGCTCGACGCCACCCGCGAGGAGGCCGAGGAGCGCGGCGGCCCCGACGCCGACACCTGGGACGCCGTCGCCGCCGAGCTGGCCGCGCGGGTGGCCGAGCGGCCGGCGGCCCCGGAGGACGCCGCCCCCGCGCCGGTCGTCGAGCCCGCCCCGCTGCCACCGCCGAGCGCCGCCCGGCCCGAGCCGCAGCCGGAGCCCGGGCCGGAGCCGGAACCGGACGCCGGGGACCTCGACCCGGTCGTGCTGCGCGGCGGGCTGGAGGCGCTGCTGTTCGTCGTCGACACCCCCGTCGACGAGGTCACCCTCGCCGGTGCACTGCGCTGCCCGGTGCCGCGGGTGCGCGCGGCGCTGGCCGAGCTGGCCGGCGACTACGACCGCCGTGCCGCGGGTCTGACCCTGCGCCGGGTGGGGGAGGGGTGGCGGCTCTACACCCGCGAGGAGTACGCCCCGGTCGTGGAGCGGTACCTCGTCGACGGCCAGCGCAGCCGGCTCACCCAGGCCGCGCTGGAGACCCTCGCGGTCATCGCCTACCGCCAGCCGGTGACCCGGGCCCGGGTGTCGGCGATCCGCGGTGTCGGGGTGGACGGCGTCATGCGGACGCTGGTCAGCCGCGGGCTGGTGCACGAGGTCGGCAGCGACCCCGACACCGGTGGCGGCCTGTACGGGACCACGCCGCTGTTCCTGGAGCGGCTCGGTCTGACCGGGCTGGACGAGCTGCCCGAGCTCGGCCCGCTGCTGCCCGACGCGGCCGCGGTCCTCGACGAGCACCCCGATGCCTGAGTCCGCCGTCCGGGCCGGGGCCGGGCCGGTGACCGGCGCGGAGGCTACGGTCGGCTCATGACGCGCTCACCCTCCGTCCGTGCGCTCGGCGCCCCGCTGGCCGCGGTCGCCCTGGTCCTGGCCGGGTGCGGCGGCTCCGCGGAGGAGGAGCGCCGGGCCGCCTTCTGCGAGGAGGTCCCCGACCTGCTCTCCGACGTCACCGCCGAGCTCGAGGGGGTCACCGCCGAGCCGGAGCAGGCGCCGGCCATCGTGGGCGACGCCGTCGAGCGGCTGGAGGCCGTCGAGCCACCCGAGGACGTCGCCGACGAGTGGCAGGCCCTGGTGCAGGCCTGGACCGGCATGCGCGACCTGCTGGGCGAGGTCGACCTCACCGACCCGTCGGCCAACACCGAGTTCGTCGGCGAGGCCACCCGGCTGCAGGAGGACCTCGTGTCCACCGGCGCGGCCGTCGACGACTGGGGCGAGGAGAACTGCTGACCGTCCGCTCCCGCCCGGCGGCGCGCCGCCGGGTGGGAGACTGGACGGCGATGAACACCGCCCCGCACGACGAGAACACCACCGACGCAGGCGAGGGCTGGTCGGAGGACATGGACCTCGCCCCCGTCCACCCCGGCGACCGTGAGCCCACCGGGCCCGGCGAGGAGGGGGAGGGCGAGCGGCTGCAGAAGGTCCTGGCGCGGGCCGGGGTCGGCTCCCGCCGCGTCTGCGAGGACATGATCGAGGCCGGCCGGATCAGCGTGAACGGCCGCACCGTGACCGTGCAGGGCATGCGCGTCGACCCCCGCCGGGACAAGATCGCCGTCGACGGCGCCCGCCTGGAGCTGCGCGACGACCGCGTCACCTACGCCCTGAACAAGCCCGCCGGCGTCATCACCGCCATGAGCGACGACCGCAACCGCCCGACCGTCGGGGACATGGTCGGCGACCTGGCCCCGGGCCTGGTGCACGTGGGCCGGCTCGACCAGGACACCGAGGGCCTGCTGCTGGTCACCAACGACGGCGAGCTCGCCCACCGGCTGGCCCACCCCTCCTACGAGGTGCGCAAGACCTACCTCGCCCAGGTGTCGGGCTCGGTCCCGCGCGACCTGGCCAAGCGGTTGCGGGCCGGCGTCCAGCTCGAGGACGGCCCGGTCAAGGTCGACTCCTTCCGGGTGGTCGACACCCACGCCGGCCAGTCGGTGGTCGAGGTGGTCCTGCACGAGGGCCGCAAGCACATCGTCCGGCGGCTGCTGGCGTCGGTCGGCCTGCCGGTGTCGCGGCTGACCCGCACGGCGGTCGGCCCCGTGAAGCTGGAGCGCATGCGGGTCGGCTCGATCCGCCGGCTCACCCGCGCCGAGGTCGGCGCACTGCAGGAGCAGGTCGGCCTCTAGCCGACCTGCCCGTGCCGGTTCCCGCGGGGACCGGCACGGCGTCAGGGCAGCCAGCGCACGGGGTCGGCCAGGACGTCGCCGAGCACGCGCAGCGCCGCGCCGGTCGCGCCCGCCGCGGGCGCCGCCGACACCGCCTCGATCGTGGGCCGCCGCCACCGCGCGGAGAGGACCCGCCGCGCCAGCAGCGCCTCGACGTCCGGGCGCAGCAGGTCGGCGAGGGCGCCGAGGTGCCCGCCGAGGACGACGGTCGGGATGTCCAGCACGTTGACCACACCCGCGAGCGCGACCCCGAGCGCGCCCGCCGCGGTCCCGACGGCCCGCACGGCGTCGGGGTCCCCGGCCGCGGCCCGCGCCGCCAGCTCGGTCGGGAGGGTGTCGAGGGGCAGGCCGGCGGCCGCCAGGAGGGCGTGCCGGCCGGCGTACTGCTCGAGACAGCCGGTCGAGCCGCACCGGCAGGCCGGCCCGTCCGGGTCGACGCACACGTGCCCCAGTTCGCCGGCCCACCCGGCGCTGCCGGTCATGACCTGTCCGGCCAGGACGGCGGCCCCGCCGATGCCGATCTGGCCGGACAGGTAGAGGAAGTCGCGCAGCCCCCCGGGCCGGCCGGGCGCGACCTCCGCGACCGTGCGGGCGGCGAGGTCGGCCTCGTTGCCCGGGGTCGGGTGCAGGTCCGCCGGCAGGTGGGCGGCCAGCAGCTCCGCGGGCCGGACGTCGGACCAGCCCAGGTTCGGCGCCCGCAGCAGCACGCCGTCGGCGACGCTGACGATGCCCGGCAGGGCCAACCCGGCGCCGACCAGGCGCAGCCGTCCGGCCACGCCCGCGAGGAGGTCGGTGGTCATCGCGCCGAGCCGGTCCAGCGTCGCCGCCGGGTCGCTGCCCACGAGGTCGCCGTCCTCGACGGCCTCGGCGACCACCCGGCCGCGCAGGTCCAGCACCCGCGCGGCGAGCAGGCCGGCGTCCACCTGCAGGCCGAGCGCGCCGACGCGCGCGCCGGGCAGCAGCGGCGTGGCCGGGCGCCCGCGGCGGGGCGGCGCCACCCGCTCGCCCTCGTCGAGCAGCCCGCCGGCCACGAGCTCGTCGACCAGCCGGGCGACGGTGGCCCGGCTGGACCCGGTCCGGGCGGCGACGTCGGCGCGGGAGAGCGGCTGCGCCGCTGCGGCACAGACCGTGCGCAGCACCAGGGCGAGGTTGCTGCTGCGCAGCGTCGACTGCCGCGCCCCGGTGTCCTCGACGGTCCGCACCCCTTGAGATTAGCCGGGACGGTGCTTTATGTTCCATGGCGGAACAAAACCCGACGGAGGGATTCCCCATGAGCGCGCTGCAGCCCACCCGCGACGACAAGTTCTCCTTCGGTCTCTGGACCGTCGGCTGGCCGGCGCGCGACCCGTTCGGCGACGCGACCCGCGAGCCGGTCGACCCGGTGGAGTCGGTGCACCGCCTGGCCGAGCTCGGCGCCTACGGGGTCACCTTCCACGACGACGACCTCATCCCGTTCGGCAGCGACGACAGCGCGCGGGAGAACCACATCAAGCGGTTCCGTGCGGCGCTGGAGGAGACCGGCCTCGTCGTCCCCATGGTGACGACCAACCTGTTCACCCACCCGGTGTTCAAGGAGGGCGCGCTCACCGCCAACGACCGCGACGTCCGCCGCTTCGCGCTGCGCAAGGTCATGCGCAACATGGACCTCGCCGCCGAGCTCGGCGCGCAGACCTACGTGCTGTGGGGCGGCCGCGAGGGCGCCGAGGTCGACGCCGCCAAGGACCTCCGGGCCGCGCTCGACCGGTACCGCGAGGGCCTGGACACCCTCGTCCAGTACTCCGAGGACCGCGGCTACGGGCTGCGCTTCGCCCTCGAGCCCAAGCCCAACGAGCCGCGCGGCGACATCTTCCTGCCCACCCTCGGGCACGCGCTGGCCTTCATCTCCACCCTCGAGCACGCCGATCTGGTGGGCGTGAACCCCGAGGTGGGCCACGAGCAGATGGCCGGGCTGAACTACACCCACGGCATCGCCCAGGCGCTGTGGCAGGGCAAGCTCTTCCACATCGACCTCAACGGCCAGCACGGCATCAAGTACGACCAGGACCTCGTGTTCGGCCACGGTGACCTGCTGTCGGCCTTCGCCACCGTCGACCTGCTGGAGAACGGCGGGGTCGGCGGCGGGCCGGCCTACGAGGGCCCGCGGCACTTCGACTACAAGCCGCTGCGCACCGAGGACATGGACGGGGTGTGGCGGTCGGCCGCGGCCAACATGCGCACCTACCTGCTGCTGAAGGAGCGCGCCGCGGCCTTCCGCGCCGACCCCGAGGTGCAGGAGGCGCTGGCGGCCGCCCGCGTGCCCGAGCTGTCGCAGCCCACGCTGGCCGACGGCGAGTCCTACGAGGACCTCCTGGCCGACCGCTCGGCGTTCGAGGACTTCGACGCCGAGGCCGCCGGGCGCCGCGGCGCCGGCGCGGTGCGGCTGTCCCAGCTGGCCGTGGAACACCTCCTCGGCGCCCGCTGAGCCATGGCGCTGGTGGCGGGGGTCGACACGTCGACCCAGGCGTGCAAGGTCGTGGTGCGCGACGCCGACAGCGGCGCCCTGGTCCGTGAGGGCCGGGCGCCGCACCCGGAGGGCACCGAGGTCGACCCGGCCGCCTGGGAGGCGGCGCTGCGGCAGGCGCTGACGCAGGCCGGTGGTCTGGACGACGTCGCGGCGGTCGCCGTGGGCGGCCAGCAGCACGGCATGGTCTGCCTGGACGACGACGGCCGGGTGGTCCGGCCGGCGCTGCTGTGGAACGACACCCGGTCCGCGCAGGCCGCCCGCGACCTCACCGCGGAGCTGGGCGGCGGCCCGGCCTGGGCCGAGGCGGTGGGGCTGGTGCCGGTCGCGTCGTTCACCGTCACCAAGTTGCGCTGGCTGGCCGAGGCCGAGCCGGACAACGCGGCGCGGACGACGGCGGTGTGCCTGCCCCACGACTGGCTGACCTGGCGGCTGGCCGAGGGTCTCGGTGACGGGTCGGCGGGGCTCGACGCGCTGGTCACCGACCGCGGGGACGCCAGCGGCACCGGCTACTGGTCGCCCACCACCGGCGAGTACCGGATGGACCTGCTGGAGCGGGCGCTGGGCCGCACCGCCGTCGTCCCGCGGGTGCTCGGCCCGGCCGAGGCCGGCGGCACGACCCCCGGCGGCGCGGTGCTGGGACCGGGCACCGGCGACAACGCCGCCGCCGCGCTGGGGCTGGCCGCCGAGCCCGGCGACGTGGTCCTGTCGATCGGCACGTCGGGGGTGGTGTCGATCGTCTCGACCACCCCGGCGGCCGACCCCACCGGTACCGTCGCCGGGTTCGCCGACGCCACCGGCAACTTCCTGCCGCTGATCGCCACGCTCAACGCCGCGCGGGTCCTCGACGCCACCGCCCGGCTGCTCGGGGTCGACCACGACCAGCTCTCCCGGCTGGCCCTGTCCGCGCCGCCCGGTGCCGGCGGGCTGGTGCTCGTGCCCTACCTGGAGGGCGAGCGGACGCCGGACCGGCCCACCTCCACCGGCGCGCTGCACGGGCTCACCCTCGCCACGGCCGGACCCGCGCACCTGGCACGGGCCGCGGTCGAGGGTCTGCTGTGCGGGCTGGCCGACGGGCTCGACGCCGTCGCCGCGACCGGCACCCCGGTGCGGCGGGTGCTGCTGGTCGGCGGGGGCGCCCGGTCGGAGGCGGTCCGCCGGATCGCGCCGGCCGTCCTCGGCGTGCCGGTGCTCGTGCCGCCGCCGGGGGAGTACGTCGCCGACGGTGCGGCGCGCCAGGCCGCCTGGGTGTTCTCCGGTGGCGACACGGCGCCCGAGTGGCCGCGTCCCGGGACCGAGGTGCACGAGGCCGACCCGGCTCCGCACGTCCGCGAGCGGTACGCCGAGGTCCGCGACCTCACCGCCGAGCGCGTCCGTGCCGAGGGGCCCGCGTGAGTGTGCTCCCGACCGGCGAGCAGGTCGTCCTGCGGTCCGGCGCGGCCGAGGTCACCGTCGTCGAGGTGGGCGGGGGCCTGCGCTCCTACCGCCTGGGCGAGCGCGAGGTTCTCGACGGCTACGGCCCCGGGGAGATGGCGGAGGCCGCCCGCGGCCACGTGCTCGCACCCTGGCCGAACCGGCTGCGCGACGGCGTCTACACCTGGGAGGGCCAGGAGCACCGCACCCCGGTGACCGAGCCGGAGCGGGGCACCGCCATCCACGGGCTGGTCCAGTTCGTCTCCTGGCGGGCCGTCGAGCGCGCCGAGGACCGGGTGGTGCTCGAGCACGTGCTGTTCCCCCGGCCCGGCTACCCGTTCGCGCTGCGGCTGCAGGTGGCCTACGCGTTGTCGGCCGACGGCCTGACGGTGACCACGACCGCGACCAACGAGGGGACGCGGGCGCTGCCGTACGGGGAGGGCCACCACCCCTACGTCCTGGCGGGGCCGCGGCTGGACGACTGCACCCTGGTCGCCCCCGGGGCCACCCGCATCGAGACCGACGAGCGGGCCCTCCCGACGCGGGCGGCGCCGGTGGCGGGGACCCCGTACGACCTGCGGGCGGGCCGCCGGGTCGGCGACCTGGTCGTCGACTCGTGCTTCACCGACCTCGAGCGCGGCTCCGACGGGCTGGCCGAGGTGCGGCTGACCGGGCCGGACGGCGGCGGCGTCGCCGTCTGGATGGACGCCGCCTACGGCTACCTGCAGCTGTTCAGCGGCGACGTGCTGCCCGAGCCGCGCCGCCGGCGCGGCCTGGCGGTGGAGCCGATGACCTGCCCGCCGGACGCCTTCCGCAGCGGCGAGGCGGTGCGCCGGCTGGAGCCGGGGCAGTCGACGACGGGGACCTGGGGCATCCGGCCCCTGGGCTGAGGTGGCGCCGCTTTGACAGGTCCGCGGTCGGCTCGGACCCTGGAGCCGCCGGCCGCCGTTCGTGTCTGGGGGATCCCATGACCGCTGAAGGACCGACCCGCCGCTCGTTCCTCGGGGGATCGCTCGCCGTCGGCGCCGCGGTCGCCGGTGGGGGCGCGCTGGGCGGCGTCCTCGGTGCCGCGGCGTCGGCGCGGGCCGGCACGCCGGCACCGGACCAGCAGCCCCAGCCGATCCCCACCACCGGCACCTTCGTCGTCACGCTGGGGACGGCGGCGGGCCCGGCGGTGCGCAGCCCGCGCCGGGGGATTGCCAGCGCGGTCGTCGTCGACGGGCACCTCTACCTGGTCGACTGCGGCCTCGGCGTGGTGCGCCAGGCCGTGGAGGCGCTGCTGCCGATGTCGGAGCTGCGCGTCGTCCTGCTCACCCACCTGCACTCCGACCACGTCGCCGAGCTGCCCGGCCTGCTCCTGTTCAACTGGGGTGCCCCGGTGGACGGCTTCACCCGCCCCTTCCGGGTGCTCGGTCCGGGCAGTGCCGGCGCGCTGCCCGAGGGCGCTGAGGTCGTCGTCACCCCGGCGACCCCGGGCACGGAGGACACCGTCGCCGCCCTGCTGGCCGCGTACGCCTACGACGTCAACATCCGGGTGTACGACGAGGCCCGCCCGCCCCTGGACGACCTCGTCGTGGCGGAGGACATCGAGCTGCCCGCGGACGTGGACGCCGGACCCCGGGGTCGGTTGGCGCCCCCGATGGCGCCCTTCGTCGTCCACGAGGACGAGCGGGTGCGCATCCTTGCCTCGCTCGTCGACCACCCGCCGGTGTACCCGTCCTACGGGTTCCGGTTCGAGACACCGCACGGGGTGGTCGCCTTCTCCGGCGACACCGCCGAGCACCCCAACGTCGTCGAGCTCGCCCGCGGCGCCGACGTGCTGGTCCACGAGGCGGTCTACCTGGACTTCTACCGGGACAACCCCGACTACACCGACGAGTTCATCAACCACCTCGCCGAGAGCCACACCGAGCCGGAGGGCACCGGGCGGGTCGCGGCGGCCGCGGGGGTCGGCCACCTGGTGCTCAGCCACCTGGCCGGGGTGGCGACCGACGAGCAGTGGGCGGGCGCCGCGCGGACCACCTTCGGCGGGCCGGTGACGGTGGCCCGGGACGGGCAGGTCCTCCCCCTCCCCTGACCTCGGGGTCGCAGCCCCCCGGGCTCGCCCGAGACGGGTGGCGTGGCGTACCTAGACTCGACCGAGGGGCACGGCGACCCGTGCCCCGCATCGATCGAGGAGAGTGGTAGTGGCCGTCCGAGCCATCCGGGGTGCGACACAGGTGGACGCCGACGACCGGGAGCTGGTCCTCGACGCGACCCGCGAGCTGGTCTCCACGGTCATGGAGCGCAACCAGCTGCAGCACGACGACGTCATCAGCATCCTGTTCACCGCGACCCCCGACCTCGTCTCCGAGTTCCCGGCGCTGGCGGCGCGGGAGCTCGGGTTCGGTGACGTGCCGCTGATGTGCGCCAGCGAGATCGGCGTCCCGCACGCGCTGCCGCGGGTGCTGCGGCTCATGGCGCACGTGGAGACCGACCGTCCGCGCACGGAGATCCAGCACGTGTACCTGCGCGGGGCCGTGGCGCTGCGACGGGACATCGCCCAGTGAGCGCCGGGTTCCGGGGGCAGATCACCCTCGACGGGCCGTCGGGGACGGGCAAGTCCAGCGTCGCCCGTGCCGTGGCCGCCCGGCTGGGCGCGGCCTACCTGGACACCGGGGCCATGTACCGCGCCGCGACCGTCGCCGTCCTCGACGCCGGCGTCGACCCCGAGGACGCCGAGGCCGTGGCCGCCGTCGTCGCGCGGGCCCGGATCGAGGTCGGGACGGCCGCGGACACCGAGCTGGTGCAGGTGGACGGCGTCGACGTCGCCGTCCGCATCCGGGGCGCGGAGGTGACCCGGGCGGTGTCGGCGGTCTCGGCGGTGCCCGCGGTGCGCCGCCGGCTGGTCGACCAGCAGCGGGCCCTGGTGGCCGCGGCCGACGCGGTGGTGGTCGAGGGGCGGGACATCGGCACCGTCGTCCTGCCCGACGCCACGCTCAAGGTCTACCTGACCGCCGCGCCGGAGGCCCGCGCCGAGCGCCGGGCCGCCCAGCTGGGGCTGACGACGCCGGAGGAGGTGGCCGCCCTGGCGGTCGACCTGCGTCGCCGCGACGAGTACGACAGCAGCCGGGCCGACAGCCCGCTGCGCCCGGCCGCCGACGCGGTGGTCGTGGACAGCACCGACCTGGACCGCGAGGGCGTCGTCGACCGCGTCGTCGAGCTGGCGCGGTCCGCCGTGGGAGCGCGGTCGTGAGCGAGGGCAACGGCGGACCGCTGCCGGTGGTGGCGATCGTCGGCCGCCCGAACGTGGGCAAGTCGACCCTGGTCAACCGCATCCTGGGCCGCCGCGCCGCGGTGGTGCAGGACGTCCCCGGGGTGACCCGCGACCGCATCACCTACGAGGCGCTGTGGAACGGCAAACGGTTCACCGTCGTCGACACCGGCGGCTGGGACCCCAAGGCCGCGGGCCTGGGCGCCTCGATCAGCCGGCAGGCCGAGTACGCGATGAGGACCGCCGACGTCATCGTCCTCGTCGTCGACAGCTCGGTGGGCGCCACCGACACCGACCTGGCCGCCGCGCGGATCCTGCGCCGCAGCGACCGGCCGGTCATCGTGGTGGCCAACAAGGTCGACGACGAGCGCAGCGAGGCCAACGCCGCCGAGCTGTGGTCGCTGGGCCTGGGCGAGCCGCAGCCGGTCAGCGCGCTGCACGGGCGCGGCAGCGGCGACCTGCTGGACCTGGTGCTCGACGCGCTGCCCGACGCGCCGCGCGAGCAGCTGGAGGAGGGCGGTCCGCGGCGGGTGGCCCTGGTCGGTCGGCCGAACGTGGGCAAGTCCAGCCTGCTCAACCGGCTGGCCAAGGACGAGCGCTCGGTCGTGGACTCCGTCGCCGGCACCACCGTGGACCCGGTGGACTCGATCGTCACCCTGGGCGGCGAGGAGTGGCGGTTCGTCGACACCGCCGGGCTGCGGCGCAAGGTCAACACCGCCAGCGGCATGGAGTACTACGCCAGCCTGCGCACCGAGGCCGCCATCCAGGCCGCCGAGGTGGCCGTCGTCCTGCTCGCCGCCGACGAGGTGATCAGCGAGCAGGACCAGCGGGTGATCACCCAGGTGATCGAGGCCGGCCGGGCGCTGGTGCTGGCCTTCAACAAGTGGGACACCCTCGACGAGGACCGCCACGCCCAGCTGGAGCGGGAGATCGAGCGCGACCTGGCGCGGGTGAGGTGGGCGTCGCGGGTCAACATCTCCGCGGCCACCGGTCGCGGGGTGAACAAGCTGGCCCAGCACCTGCGCGACGCGCTGGCCTCCTGGGAGTCCCGCATCCCGACCGCCGAGCTCAACACCTACATCCGCGCGCTGGTCCAGGAGACGCCGCCGCCGGCGCGTGGTGGCCGCGCCCCGAAGATCAAGTACGTGACGCAGGCCGACGTCCGCCCGCCGCGGTTCGTCGTCTTCTCCACCGGTTTCCTCGAGGCCGGCTACCGCCGGTTCCTCGAGCGGAAGCTGCGCGAGCGGTGGGGCTTCCACGGGACGCCGATCGAGATCTCGGTCAAGGTGCGCGAGGGCCGGGGCACGGAGCGGCAGAAGGGCTGAGCCCGCGCCGGCGATGAGTCCGGCCTCCGGCGGGGGTCTGATCGACGACAGTCGCACCAGCTCTCCCGGAGGCCGGCCATGACCGAAGCGCAGTCGCACACCCTCGAGGTCCCGGGTGCCGTGCTCACCTACGACGTCCGGCCCGGGGCGGGTCCGGGGCCGGTGCTGCTGCTGATCGGGTCGCCGATGGGCGCCGAGGGCTTCGGCACCCTGGCCGGGCACTTCCCCGACCGGACGGTCGTCACCTACGACCCGCGCGGGGTGGGCCGCAGTCCGCGCACCGACGGCGCGCAGGAGACCACGCCCGACGAACACGCCGACGACCTCTCCCGGCTGATCGCGGCTCTCGACGCCGGGTCGGTGGACGTCTTCGCCACCAGCGGGGGAGCGGTCAACGCGCTGGTGCTCGTGGCCCGGCACCCGGAGCAGGTGCGCACGCTCGTGGCGCACGAACCGCCGGCAGCGGAGCTCCTGCCCGACCGCGAGGAGGCACTGGCCGCCTCGCGGCACGTGCACGAGACCTACCGGCGCAGCGGGTTCGGGCCGGCGATGGCGGAATTCATCCGGCTGGTGGGTCTCCGGGGTCCCGTGCCCGCGGACCTCGCAGACCAGCCCGCCCCGGACCCCGCCTCCTTCGGCCTGCCCACCGAGGACGACGGCTCCCGGGACGACCCGCTGGTCGGGCAGAACATCGTGTCCTGCACGCACCACGAGCACGACATCGCGGCCCTGCGGGCGGCGTCGAGCCGCATCGTCGTCGCGGCCGGTGCCGGCTCCGAGGGGCAGCTCGCCCACCGCGCCGCGGGAGCCCTCGCCGAACGCCTGGGGACGACGACGGTCGTGTTCCCCGGCGACCACGGCGGGTTCCTGGGCGGCGAGTACGGCCAGACGGGGCAGCCGGCGGCCTTCGCGGCGACGCTGCGCCAGGTACTCGCGGCCGCGGACACCCCGGTGGCGGCGCGCGGCTGACCACCGGTCAGGAGCGCGCGACCGGTGCGGTAACCTGCTTCCTGCAGCGATCGGGTGGTGCGAACCGCCCGGCGCTCGGGCTGTAGCGCAGCTTGGTAGCGCACTTGACTGGGGGTCAAGGGGTCGCAGGTTCAAATCCTGTCAGCCCGACGGCGGGAAACCGCAGCTCAGGGGCCGTGTCCGGAGAGATCCGGAACGGCCCCTGACCGCTTTTCGGGGCGGTTTGACCACCATGTTGACCACCATCAGCCGACCCGGCGTCCGCCGCGGCCGGGCGCGGCGAACGCCGGGTCGAGGCCGCGGGTCTGGTTGTGACGAGTTCGGCGGTAGCGGAGGGTGACGGCTGCACGGGTGGTGGCCGATGGCCCACCGGTCGAAGGCGTCGCCGAGCGTGTCCATGGCCTGGCGGGCGACGTCGGGGGAGACGTGGCCGTGGATGTCGCCGGTGATGACGATCGACGAGTGGCCGAGGATGTCGGAGACCACCTCGAGCGGGACGCCCCTTCCGAGCATCACGCTGGCCGTCGAGTGGCGGAGGGGGTGCAGCCCGGCGTGCGGGGGGCCGGCCTTCGTCGCGGCGGCACGCAGGGCGCGGAAGGCGTCGCGGGGATCGAAGGGCTCGCCGAACTCGGTGGTGGAGACGGAACCCGTCTGCCGCCACGCAGAGCCGGCCAGCCGTCGCTCTTCCGCCTGGGCGGCGTGCAGGCGACGGAGCAGCCGTTCGGCCGGCTCGGGGATCGGCGGGTTCGACCGCTGACGAGACGACCGCTGGAGCTCTACGCGCTGAGCGTCCCGCTGCGAGGCGGCCACTGTGGTCCGCCTTCCTCGTTGGCGCGGGAGTGGGACTGCTGGGCGGGCTGCTCGGTCTGGGCGGCGCGGAGTTCCGGCTGCCGTTCCTGATCGGGCTCGGTGGTCATCGTGCTGGGGGCCGGACGGGCGGTGGAGTACCCCTTCAGGGTGCTCGGCCTCCGGCCGACAGAGGTACTCGCTCCTGACCTCCCCGGAGGGTGGTCGGCGGGTCAGCGCAGGCCGGCGGTGATCTTCTCCGCAGCCGCCACCACGGAGTGGCCCACCGTCTCCACGTCGGCCGCCGCGTCGACGTAGACGACCGCCACTGCGGCCCTCGCTCCACCGTCTGGCCCCAGGACGGGCGCGGCGATCGAACGCATGCCCGGGATGACCTCCCCGTGCGAGCTGGCCCATCCCGCCTCACGAGCTGCTCGCAGGGCCTCGCGGTCGTCAGGTGACGGCGGCTCGGGCATGAGCAGCGCGAGGCCCGGCGCGCCCCTGCCGACGGGGTGGCGGGTGCCCGGTCGGTAGACGACGTGCGCCGTGGTGTCCTGCGGTTCCACGCTGGCGACGGTCACCGCCTCGTCGCCGGCCCTGACGACCAGGAATGCCGTCATGCCCAGCTCCGCCACCAAGGCTTCGAGGCGGGGGAGTGCGGCCGTCTGGAGATCGCTCCGCACGCCTCGTGCCAGCCCTGCCACGCCCAGTCCGAGGCGGTACCGCCCGACGGTGTCCCGCTCGACGAGCTGGTGGTCCTCCAGGGTGCGCAGGAGGCGGTAGGTGATCGACCGGTGCAGGGCGAGGGTCTGGCCGATCTCGGCGATCGCCTGGGGCGTGCCGACCGCGGCCAGGTGCTCGAGGATGCGGATGCCGCGGTCCAGCGTCTGGGACTGGGGCACTGCCCCGACGTCGTCTGCCACTACTCGCCGTCCCTCTCGGTGATCGATCGGCTCCACCCTACGGTTGCCACGAGGGGCCGGCTCTCCAGATGCGACGCGGCCCCGGCCCCACGAGGGGGACCGGGGCCGCGACGTGGTCGGTCAGCCGTTGATCACCTGCGGCACGGCGACCGCCTTGAGGCCCTCGACGCCGAACTCCAGGCCGTAGCCGGACTTCTTGACCCCGCCGAACGGGATCATCGGGTGCACGCCGCCGTGGGAGTTGATCCAGACGGTGCCGGCCTGGAGTCGGGCGGCGACGGCGCGGGCCGCGTCGCGGTCGGCGCTCCAGACCGAGGCACCGAGTCCGACGTCGAGGCGGTTGGCCATGGCTACGGCGTCGTCGACGTCGGTGTAGCGGACGATCGGCAGGGCCGGACCGAACTGCTCCTCGGCGACCAGCGGGTTCTCGTCGTCGACGTCGGCCACCAGCGTGGCCGGGTAGAAGTGGCCCGGAGCCTCGGGGTCGGGGTTGCCGCCGACGAGGATCGTGGCGCCGGACTCCCGAGCGGCGTCGACCAGTCGCGCGACGATCTCGTACTGCGCCTCGTTCTGCAGCGGGCCCAGCACGTTCTGCTCGTGCAGGCCGCGCCCCATGGGCATGGCCCGCGCGACCTCGGCGAGGGCGGCGCACACGTCGTCGTAGACGTCGGTGTGCACGTAGAGGCGCTTGAGCGCCGCGCAGGTCTGGCCGGTGTTGATGAAGGCGCCCCAGAACAGGCCCTCGGCGATCGCCTTCGGGTCGACGTCGCTCAGGACGATGCCGGCGTCGTTGCCGCCGAGCTCGAGGGTGAGCCGCTTCACGGTGTCGGCCGAGTTCCTGATGATGGCCTGGCCGGTCCGGGTGGAACCGGTGAACATCACCTTGTCGACGTCCGGGTGGCTGGACAGGCGCGCACCCACCTCCCCCTCACCCGGCACGGCGACGAGGACGTCGGCCGGCAGCACGCCGTTGATGACCTTCACCAGAGCCAGCACGCTCAGCGGCGTGTACTCCGACGGCTTGACCACCACGGTGTTGCCCATGCGCAGGGCCGGGGCGATCTGCCAGATGGTGATCATCATCGGCCAGTTCCACGGGCCGATGGCGCCGACGACGCCGACGGGCCGGTAGTGCAGCTCCGCGTGCGTCTCCTCGTCGTCGACGACTGTCTCGACCGGGAGAGGAGTCGCCGCGGTGGCACGCAGCCACGCGGAGCACGCGCCGACCTCGAAACGGGCGTTGGGCCCGTTGAGGGGCTTCCCCTGCTCGCGTGAGAGCAGCTCGGCGAGGGACTCTGCCGCCGCCTCGATCGCGTCGGCTGCACGCAGCAGGAGGTCGATGCGCTCCTTGTCGGGCCGGGCGGCCCAGGCCGGCTGCGCGGCACGGACACGCTCGACGGCGCGGTCCACGTCGTCCGCGGACCCGAAGGCGACGCGGCCGACGACCTCACCCGTGGCCGGGTCGAGGATCTTGCGACCGTCGGCGTCGGTGATGCCGGCCAGCAGGCTCTCGTACGTGGGCGCATCTGACGCGGTGTCCACGGGGGTCGTCACGGTGGGGGTGGTCATCGTCGTCTTCCTGGGTCGGTGACGGGGGTGGTGTGGTCGGGGACGCCGGCAGGGGCACCGGCGGACGGTGCGGTGGTGCTCATGGCACGGGTGCCGCTGCGATCTGGCCGGTGACCTCGCCGAGTGAGATCCGGCTGCCGCCCGGTCCCGGTGCGGTCGCGGTGAGGGTGACGACGTCGCCGTCCTCGAGGAAGGTCCGGGTGCTGCCGTCGGACAGTTCCAGTGGCTCCTTCCCACCCCAGGAGAGCTCGATGAACGAGCCCCGCTGGTCCGGGCGCGGGCCGGAGACGGTGCCCGAGGCGTACAGGTCGCCGGTGCGGAGGCTGGCGCCGTTGACGGTCATGTGCGCCAGTTGCTGCGCGGGCGTCCAGTACATGAGGTCGAACGGTGGGCAGGAGATCAGCTCGCCGTTGAGGCGCACCTCGATCGCGATGTCGAGGCCCCAGGGCTCGCCTTCGGTGTCGTCGAGGTAGGGGAGCGGCTTCGGGTCGCGGGCCGGAGGGTCCACCCGAGCCGCATCGAAGGCGGCCAGCGGCACCACCCACGGTGAGACCGAGGTCAGGAACGACTTGCCGAGGAAGGGGCCCAGCGGCACGTACTCCCACGACTGCAGGTCACGGGCGGACCAGTCGTTGACCAGGCAGACGCCGAACACGTGATCCGGGAAGGCGCCCAGTGGCACCGGGCGGCCGAGTTCCGATGGTGTGCCGACGACGAAGCCGATCTCCGCCTCGATGTCCAGGCGTTGCGAGGCGCCGAAGGCCGGGGCGTCGTCGGAGGGCGCCTTGCGCTGCCCGCACGGGCGGATCACCGGGGTGCCGGACACCTGCACCGTGCCGGCACGGCCGTGGTAGCCGATGGGCAGGTGCTTCCAGTTCGGGGTCAGGGGAGGCGATCCGGGCCGGAACATCCGGCCCAGGTTCTCCGCGTGGTGCTGCGAGCTGTAGAAGTCGACGTAGTCGGCGACGTCGATCGGCAGGTGCATCGTCACGTCGGTCCGGGCCAGGAGGTGGGGCTCGACCCTGTGCCGGTGCGCCGTGTCGGTGAGCCACGTCTTCAGGTCCGCTCGCAGGGCCCGCCACGCCTGGGGCCCCCGGGCCATGAACGCGTTGAGCGAACCCGTCGCGTGGACGTCGTCGCCGGTGAGCGCGTACAGGTCGAGGACGAGGTCACCGATCGCCACCCCGGTGCGGGGCTGCGAACCCGGCGTGGAGAACACGCCGTAGGGCAGGTTGCCGAGCCCGAAGCCGGTGTCCGGGGGGAGGTCGAGCCAGGTCTGTGCGTTCGCGGTCACGCGTGGATCCGTTCTTGGGAGGGCAGCAGGCTCAGGCGCACGAGGTCCTCGACGGGCTCGAGCACGCTGCAGGTTCCGAAGGAGGTGAACAGCGCCCGCGCTCGGCCGGCGCGGTGGGGCGGCCACGTCCGCAGCGCGGCGACCATGGCGCCCGCGTCGGAGTCACGCAGGCGCTCGGCGGCGATCCGGGGTGGTGCCCCGGCCGACAGCGCGGAGACCGCCAGCAGCAGGTTGAGGAAGCCGTGGTGCTCGAAGCCCGTGGCGGGATCGGTGTGCCGCACGGCGTGGTGCAGGCCGGCCGTGCACTTGGAGGCGACGTCGCGGGCGACGCACGCGTGCAGGGTCTCGGCGAGCTCTGCGGCCGACGGGAACAGCTCGGGACGCAGGCCGCCGGTGCGCAGCTTCGCGCGGTAGCGGGTGCCGGCGAGGACGTCGAGCACCTCGTCCCGCGCGGCAGACCGGGGGAGTTCGACCGCCGCCGGCACGGTGGCGGGCAGCAGCTCGTCCAGTGCGCGCACCGCCTCGGCTGCGGCCTCCGCGTCGGCGACGACCGGCACCTCGACCGCGGCCAGGGACAGGCCCGGGTCGTCCTCGACCCGGCGCACGGCGGCCCGCAGGTCGCCGGCCGCCACGATCAGCGAGATGCCGAACGCCGGGCCGGCGTCGAGGTGCGCGCTCAGCCCGTCGAGCCGGGCGGCCGGCACGACGAACGGGCCGACCAGTCGCCCGAGCCGCTCGCGCAGCTCCCGGTGCGCGGGAACGGCGGCGGCCATCGGGGCGTCGCCGGGCGGGAACAGGGCCGCGTCGTCGAAGAGCCCGTCGAAGAGGGTGGTCACGCCGATGGCCCTCGTCCCGCCCACGACCAGGCGTACCTGCCGTCGTCGACGGCGAGCCCGCCCTCACCGAGGTCGAGCGGCCGGAAGGTGTCGACCATGACGGCGGTCTCGTCGAAGTACTCGATGCCCAGCGAGCGCTCGACCGCGCCGGGCTGCGGGCCGTGGCTGTGCCCGCCCGGGTGCACCGAGATCGAGCCCTTGCCGATGCCGGATCCCTTGCGGGCCTCGTAGTCGCCGTCGACGTAGAACATGATCTCGTCGGAGTCGACGTTGGAGTGGTAGTAGGGCACCGGCACCGCCTGCGGGTGGTAGTCGACCTTGCGGGGCACGAAGTTGCAGATGACGAAGTTGTGGCCCTCGAACACCTGGTGGACCGGCGGTGGCTGGTGGACCCGGCCGGTGATCGGCTCGAAGTCGGCGATGTTGAAGGCGTAGGGATACAGGCAGCCGTCCCACCCGACCACGTCGAAGGGGTGCTCGGGGACGACGTGGATGGTGCCGGTGAGCCCACCCGGCCCTCTCCCCCGGTGCTTGACGTACACCTCGACGTCGGTGCCCTCGGCCAGGAGCGGCTCGGCGGGCGTGCGCAGGTCGCGCTCGCAGAACGGGGCGTGCTCCAGGAACTGCCCGTACTTGGACAGGTACCGCTTCGGAGGGGCGATGTGGCTGTTGGCCTCGATGGCGTAGGTCCGCAGCGGCTCGGTGCCGGTCGGGACCCAGCGGTGCGTGACGGTGCGGGGGATGATCACGTAGTCGCCCTGACCGACCTCGAGGGCGCCGAAGGACGTCTCGACCGTCGCCGTGCCGCGTTCGACGTAGACGCACTCGTCGCCGGTCGCGTTGCGGTAGTACGGTGAGGTCGCCGAGGAGACGGCGTAGGAGATCCGGACGTCGCCGTTGCCCAGCACCAGTCGCCGGCCGGTGACCGCGTCGGTGGCCTTGTGCTCCTCCCCGGGGAACAGGTCGTGCAGCTTCAGATGCCGTGGCGTCAGCGGTGCGTTGGGCGTGAGCGTCTGGTCGGGCAGCTCCCACGGGCGGGCATCGACGATCGCCGACGGCACGCCGCGGTGGTAGAGCAGCGACGAGTCGGAGGAGAAACCCTCCTCACCGACCAGCTCCTCGGAGTAGAGCCTGCCGTCGGGGGCGCGGAACTGGGTGTGCCGCTTCGGCGGGATGCTGCCCACCTGCTTGTAGAACGCCATGGGAGTGCCTCCAGGAAGGGTCAGGCCAGGACGGGGCTGGGGACGGAGCGGTCGAGCAGACGGGCCACCGCGGGTGCGACGTCGGCGGAGCGCGTGAGGACGGCCGCCACGTGACCGTCCGGGCGCAGGACCCAGATCTCGTCCGGGCGGGCGCCCAGCGCCTCGCGCAGCGTGGGACCTGCGTCCAGCTCGCTGATGCGGTGCACGGCGACAGGCAGGTCCGCCGGCAGGGACTCCGGCAAGGTGGGGACGGAAGCGTCGTCCCCGACCAGAACCGTGACCCCCTCGCGGGCCAGTTGCCGCAGCCGCACGAGGTCGGGCCGGCCGGGCACGGTGACCGGGCAGTCGGGGACGAGCACCCCGGGCGCGGGGACGGGGACGTCGCCGCGGGCCGGCCGGCCCGGGAACGGACGGCGCTCGTCCGGGGTGGTCAGCGGTGAGTCGACGTACCAGAACGGCTCGGCGAGCCGGCCGGAGTCGACCTGGGCCCGGGCCTGCGGGTCGGTGGCTGCCCGTTCGAGGACGTCGAGGCGGCGGCGGGCCTCGTCATCGTTGCCCGGCACGAGGAACCGCATCGTGTCGCCGGTGACCGCGATGTTCTCCTCCGCCGCGGCATGCCGCTCGTCGTGATAGCTGTCCAGCAGCGAGTCCGGCGCCCAGCCGCGGAGGACGAAGGCGATCTTCCACGCGGCGTTCTCGGCGTCGAGGACGCCGGAGTTCAGGCCCCGGGCCCCGAAGGGGGAGACGAGGTGCGCCGCGTCGCCGGCCACGAGCACCCGGCCGACCCGCATCCGGTCGACGACTCGCGAGTGGAAGCGGTAGACCGACTTCCACACGATCTCGTAGGGCTGCTCGCCGATCACCTGCCGGATCCGCCGGTCGAGACCGCCGGAGGCCTCCTCCGCCGCGAGGTCGAAGTCCGGCGGGACCTGCCAGTCGATGCGGAAGGTGGAGTCCGGGCAGGGGTGGATGAGCACCTGGCGGCCGGGGTTCCACTCCGGGTCGAAGTAGAACCGCCGCTCGGTCTCCCAGCCGGGCATGTCCGTGCGGATGTCGCAGATGAGGAAGTAGTCGTCGAACGTCTCGCCCTCGAAGGTGAGCCCGAGGGCCGCCCGGACCTCGTCACTGCGAGGGCCGGAGCACGCGACCGTGTACGAGCCTCGCACCGACGTGTTGCCGCTCGCGGTCGCGCACGTGACGGTCACGCCGGACTCGTCCTGCTGGATGGCCGTGACGCGATGCCCCCAGCGGACCTCGATCAGCGGTTCGGCGGCCATGCGCTCGTCGAGCAGCTGCTCGGTCTCGCACTGCGAGATGTTGACGAACGGGGGGAAGGGGGACTTCCCGCGGTCGGCGAACTGGAAGTTGAAGAGCTCCTTGTCGCGGTGGAACGTCCGGGCGGTCGTCCAGGTGACGCCGCGGCGGGCCACCTCCGCGCCGACGCCGACGGCGTCCCAGACGTCGAGGACGTCGCGCTGCTGGCAGATGGCCTTGCTGCCGATCACGTCCCGCTCGGGGCGTCCGTCCAGGACGACGACGGGCAGGCCCCAGCGGGCCAGCAGCAGGGCGGTGGTCTGGCCGACCGGACCGCAACCCAGCACCAGGACCGGTGCGCTCGTGGAGGGGGTCGTCATCGGGGGCCTCATCCCTGCAGCTCGGCCCAGACAGCGCGGTCGCGCTCGGCGGTCCAGATGACGGGGCGCTCGATGCCGGAGAACTCGTCCCACAGCCGCTGGACGTCGAAGGGGAGGCAGTGCTCGAAGATCGGCCACTTGCCGTACTTCGGGGCCAGGGCGGTGTGGGTGGCGGCGAAGGCCTGCTTGAGGGTGCCGCCGGCGCGGTGCACGTCGCCGACGGTGCGCTGCATGGTGAGCAGGAAGTCGCGGGTCTGCTCGATGGCGGCGTCGACCTGGTCGCGGCCGCGGGCGATGGCGCCGCGCCCGCCGATCAGCTGCTGCGCGCCGAGGGCCTTGACCCGGTCGAGGGTGTCGGACGCCCAGTCGAAGTGGAACGCGTCGCCGGTGTAGAGCGCGGCCTGGGACTCGACCAGGTCGCCGGCGAAGAGGATCTCGTGCTTGGGGATCCAGGCGACGATGTCGCCCTCGGTGTGCCCGCGGCCGAGGAACTCCAGGACCAGCTCGCCGCGGTCGCCGCCGAGGTCGATGGTGAGCTTGTCGCGGAAGGTCATGGTCGGCCAGGTGAGGCCGGGGATGGACTCGGGCTCCTCGAACAGCCGTGGCATGCGGCCGTACTCGCTCTCCCAGTCCTGCTGGCCGCGCTCGGCGATCAGGTGCTTGGTCTGCTCGGAGCTGACGATGATCTCGGCGTCGAAGGCGCTGGCGCCGAGCACCCGGACGGCGTGGTAGTGGCTGAGCACCAGGTAGCGGACCGGCTTGTCGGTGTGCTCGCGCAGCCTGTCCAGCCAGCGGCGGGCCGCCACCGGGGTGGCCAGCGCCTCGAAGCAGACGAGGAAGTCCTCGCCCTCGATGGCACCGAGGTTGGGGTCGCCCTCGGCGGTCAGCGCGTACACGCCGTCGGCGAGCACCTCGAGGGTCTGCTCCTTGACGCCCAGGTCGGCGGAAGAAGCGAAGGGCTTGGTTGCCATGAGGGGATCTCCTGATCCGCAGTTGCTCGATAGTCGAACGATGCGTTCTCTTACCGGTCCAACGGTACGGGCGAGTGGCCTGGGACACAAGGGGTGGGATTCCGATGTCGCTGAGACGGCGACGCCCGGGTGCCAAGCGCGTGCTGGGCACCCGGGCGTGGCTGACCTGGAAGGTGGTCAGTCGACCGGCATCCAGGGCGTGTCGATGGAGACGGTCTCGGGGACGGCGGCGATGCGCTGGCACCAGGCATCTCGGCGCCCTGTGCGTTGCCCGCCTCGGCCTGCTCGAGGCTGTCGTAGACCAGACGTCGGTCCCACGAGCCGTCCTGGTTCTTTCCGACGACCGGTACGGCGACGAGCCAGGGATGATCGCGGCGACGGCGCCACGGCCGGCGTGCGACCGGTGCGGCCGCAGCGCCGACTCGTGACGGGGGCCGGTCAGGCGGGGCGCGGGCGGCTCTCGTCCACCCCGGGCACCCGGCCGAAGTCCTGCGCGTAGGCCCCCATCGTCAAGTTCACCAGATCACCGCTTTGCTGATCGAGGCCGAACTGGATGCCCACGGTGCGCAGGGCGGCCAGGTCGATGAGAACCATGCCCTCGACGCCGACGTTCTTCTCCAGCCAGGAGAACAGATAGGTCTCGTCCCGCAGCTTCCAGTACGTGGCGCTGTCGGTGTCCCCGACGCCGAGCTCGGCGCCGCCGAGGCACAGCCACGTGAACAGGTTCTCGTTGAGGTAGACGTGGTCGTAGACGTCGTCGCTGCTGTAGGCGTACCGGACTCGGTGGCCGATCAGCTCGGTCGTTCGCTGGTGCGCACCGTTGCCAGTGGCGTCGGTTCCGGCGAGCTGCCCCTGGAACCACCGCTGACGAGCCAGGTGAGGCTCCGGCCGGAGGCCGAGTTCGCCGACGGCGCCGGTGGCCTGGCCGCTGTCGGTGTCGAGCGCCATGGTGACGACGACCGGGTGGTCCTCACCGCTGCGTCGGTAGTGCAGGAAGAACAGGCCCGGCTGCATCTCGAACAGCTCGTAGGTCTCGGATCCCTCGCGTGTCCCGGCGCCGTCCTGCACCGTCCATCGCAGGGTCTCGCCCTCGAACTCGTGGATCAGCGTGAAGTCCGTGCCAGCCTCGCCCGGAACGCGGCATCGCAGTTCCAGACGTCGGCCCGCGAGCGCAGCGGACAGCGGTGGGCGGTATTCGTCGAATCCGTCGGCCATCTCGGTCAACGACGCCCAGTCGTCCTTCGCCCAGCTGAAGGCGGGGGTGGTGGTCATGTCAGGTCCTCCATGGGGATTCGGTCAGGGGGTGTCGAAGTCGAGCGGGGGCAGCGCGGAGCGGGCGACGTAGCCGAAGTCGGAGACGATCGGTGACCCGTTGATCGGCGCGCTCACGGGCGAGGCGAGGAAGGCGGCGTGCGCCGCGATCTGCTCGGGCTGCATCACAGGCAGGCCGGCCCCCGCGAAGCCCTGCGGGCGGCCGAGGTCTGCGCGGGACATCGGGGTGTCCACAACGCCCGGACACAGGCAGTTGACGCGGATGCCGGGGTGATCGACGGACAACGCCCGGGTGAGCTGGAGGACCGCGCCCTTGGAGGTGCAGTAGGGCGTCATGCCCTCGAACCCGACGAGAGCCGAATCCGACGCAATGAAGACCATGGTCCCGACGTCACTGCCGGCCAGCCGGGGAATGCTGTGCTTGGCGACGAGGAAGTTGCCCTTGACGTTGACGGCCATCACCCGGTCCCAGTCCCGCTCGGACACATCGGCCGCAAGGGTCCCGACCGGACCGGAGACGCCTGCGCAGCCGAGCACGGTGTCCAGCCGGCCGAAGGAGTCGACGGTCCGAGCCACCGCGTCGGCCACCTCGGCCTCGACGGTGACGTCCGCCTGGACGAACTCGACGGGGAGCCCTCGCTGCCGCAGCCCGTCTACGACGGTCTTGCCGTCGGCGCTGCGGTCGAGGACGGCCACGCGGGCGCCCTCGGCGAGCAGGGCGTCGACGCAGGCGCGCCCGATGCCCGAGGCGCCGCCCGTGACGAGCGCGACGCGGTTCGTCAGGTGCAGGTCCACGGGTACTCCTGTCGAGGGAATGCGGCTGCGGCCGGTCGAGATCCACTGGTGAGCGCGGTCGAACGCGACGGTCCCGCCGACATGGACTCCGAACGTTCCGGGCGGGAGTGACCGCTGGCACACGATGCACGAAGTCCACAGAACTGGTCAAGTGGACAGCGAGATTCCGCGAGGGCACGCTCGCTCGATGTCGGGGACGTCCTCGTGGTCGTGCGAGGCTCGTTGCAGCGAGCCGCGGACCTGTGGCATCACCGAACTGGAACTTCGTCGCCGGGAGCTACGCCATGACTGTCGCCAGGACCTCGCCCCAGCGGGAGGGACCTCGGTACGGCGAGGGGCGGACCGCACTGCTGGCCGCCGCGGTGCATGTGGGTGCGACCCAGGGGCTGCGTCATCTGACGTACCGTTCGGTGGCGGCAGAGGCAGGCGTGGCCCACGGGCTCGTCGCCCACCACTTCGGCACGCGGGACGCTCTGATCGAGGAGGCCCTGCAGTACTCCCTCGAGCACGGCGTGGCCTCGCTCAGCTCGGCCCCCGGAAGTGGCGACGTCGAGGCGCTGTTCGTGGGCGTCCAGACGTGGTTCGAGCAGGAGACCGACGACGCGGTGTTCCAGTACGAGCTCATCCTCGAATCGCGCCGGCGACCGGCCCTCCGCCCTCACGTGGAGCGCCTCTACCAGGCGTATCGGGAGGCTCTGCGCACCGAGCTGCAAGCCTGTGGCCTGCCCGACGATCCGGACCTGGTGCATCTGGTTTTCGCGGCGCTGGATGGCCTCGTGTTCCAGCAGGTCTGCCTCGGTGAGACCGAGGCGACGGAGGGGGCGCTCGACCGGCTGCGCGGGCTGCTCGGCCGGTTGCGCTGAGGTAGCTGGGCTCGCACTCCCGGGCTGTGTCGAGCGCGTCGAGGAGCGCTCTCGGCCCACTGCCTAGGGGACCTGGTCTGGCTGCAGGGGCAGCTACCACCCGGCGACCGCGCCGCCGCCGCCGGCTTCCGCGTCCGGGGGATCGTTCCATCATCGCGACTCGGACTGCTGTGGTCCCGCGCGTCCGCCTCGAGGCGCTCGTCGCGCGAGGTCTCTGAGGGAGTCCTCCGCCGGGGAACCGGAAGCGGCAGGGCTGTAGGCCGCTGACGCAGCCTCCCTCCGAGTCGCGTCGAGCGCTTCGCAAAAAACTCTCGCTATCCACTTGACCAGTCCGGCCGTGACCGGCACCATTCTGTGTCACCCGTCACTGTCCAACTGGCCAGTTTGGGCCAGGGCGGGCTCCACGGCGCTGCCGGTCCCCGATCGCGCGGACCCCTGTTGCGTCCGGCTCTGCCACCGCCCCCCGACGCCCCTCGCGACTTCCTCGGAAGCTCTGCAGGAAGGACCTTCGATGGTCAACACCGGTTCCTTCGACAGGCCGAGCCAGCCTGCCCCCAGCAGGCAGGACAGGCCGACCGGCCAGAGCCCTACCCCAACAGCCACCCTCACGCAGGGCAGCGGGCTGCGCCGCAATCGGCTGGGGGTGTTCGGCGTGGCGTTCTTCGTCATCGCGGCCGTCGCTCCCATGGCAGCGATCGTCGGCGGATCTCCCGTCGTCTTCGCCACTGTGGGTCCCGGCACACCGGCGGTGTTCCTCCTGGCTGCATTGCTTTTCGCCGTCTTCAGCGTGGGCTACGTGACGATGAGCCGGCACATCACCAACGCCGGCGGATTCGTGGCCTACATCGCCCGCGGCCTCGGCGCTCGTGCGGGCACCGCTGCTGCTGGGGTGACCGTCCTCTGCTACGTGTCGCTGCTGTGCGGGTTGTTGAGCCAGTACGGCGTCTTCGCGGAGCAGCTGCTGTCCGTCCGTCTCGGGCTCAACATCCCCCGCGAGATCATCCTGCTGCTCTCCATCATCCTGGTGACCGCGCTGACGGCGCGCGGAGTGGACATGAGCCTGCGCGTTCTGGGTGTGCTGGTGACCATCGAGGTGCTCACCTTCGTGGTTCTGGACCTGGCGATCCTCGGTGACGGCGGCGGCACCTCGGGGGCGTCCCTGGCGGGGTTCGACCCCGGCAACGTCTTCAATGCCGGGCTCGGCGTGGCGTTCCTGTTCGCCTTCGCGTGCTTCACCGGCTTCGAGGCGACCGTGGTCTTCTCCGAAGAAGCCAAGACCCCACGCCGCACCATCCCGCGGGCCGCCTACCTGTCCATCGCCTTCATCGGGATCTTCTACGCCTTCACCACCTGGTGCCTGTCGAATGCGGCCGGGCTCGACGCGGTCCAGCAGCAGGCCGGCGACAAGCTCGCCACCGGCACCTTCGTTCCCGACCTGGCCGGCGAGTACGTGGGCGGCTGGTTCGTCACCCTGCTCGACGTCTTGGTCGTGACCAGCTTCCTGGCGATGCTCATCGGCTTCGCGAACATGTTCGCCCGCTACCTCTTCGCCCTCGGCCGCGCCGGAGTCCTTCCCGCGTCTCTCGGACGTACTACCGCACGCAACGGCACGCCGGCCGTGGCTGCCATCGCCATCGGCGTGATGGAGATCGTCGTGCTGACCGGGTTCGAGCTCGCCGGCGCCGATCCGATCGGCATCACCTTCTTCTGGCTGCTGGCGCTGGGCACCGTCGCGTTGATCGCCGTCCTCGTCCTCACCTGCGTGGCCATGCTCGCGTTCTTCTCTCGCACCGAGGTGGAGGAGGGCGCCTGGCAGACGAAGGTCGCACCGGCCATCGCCCTGATCGGCTTCGCCACCGTGCTGTACCTGGCGATTGCCAACTACGACATCCTGGGCGGGACCGGTGCGGGAAAGTGGCTACTGCTGGGCATCCCGGTGTGCGCCGCTGCCGGGTGGGCGCGGGCGACGGTCAAGCGCTCCGTGGACTTCTCCACGGACCTGTCGAGCGGCACCCCGTGAGCGTCGTCGTCGTGACGGGCGCGGGCTCCGGGATCGGCGCTGCCGTCACCGAGGCCCTCACCTCCCGCGGCGATCAGGTGGTGGCCTGCGGGCGCCGGTCGGGCCCGCTGCACGAGGTCGCCGCTCGCACCGGTGCCCGAGCGCTGCCCGGCGACGTGGCCACCCCCGAGGGTGCCGCGGCGGCCGTCGCCGCCGCGCAGGAGTGGTTCGGCGGCCTGGACGCCCTCGTCCTCAACGCCGGTGTGGCGTACCTGGGCACCGTCGACTCGACGACGGTGGAGGAATGGGAGGAGACGCTGCGGATCAACCTCACCGCGCCGTTCCTCATGGTCCGCGCCGCCGTCGGCGCGCTGGTTGCGAGTCGCGGGGCGGTCGTCACTGTCGGCTCGGTCGCCGGGCTGCGAGGGGCCCCCGCCTACGTCGCCTACGGAGCCAGCAAGGCCGGGCTGCACATGTTCACCCAGGACCTCGCGGTCGACCTCGGGCCGCGTGGCGTGCGCGTCAACTGCGTGGCTCCGGGATGGGTCCGCACCGAGATGGCGGACCAGGAGATGGCCGATTTCGGCGGCCCGCTCGGCCTCGACCTCGAGCAGACGTACGCGCGGGTCACCGCCGCCGTTCCCCAGCGGCGCGCCGCCGCACCCGGCGAGATCGCCGACGCCATCGCCTGGCTTCTGTCCCCGGCCGCCTCCTACGTGCATGGCGCCGTGCTGCCCGTCGACGGCGGCAGCACCGCCATGGACGCCGGCAGCCTCGCCTTCCTCCCGGACGCGCCTCTTCCGACCACGGAGGGAGCGGCATGACCACCACCTCGCCCACGAGGCCGGGCGACGAACCATCGGTCGATCGACCCACCGGCCCGAGAAAGACCGTGATGGACACGCAGGTGGACGTCATCGTCGTGGGCGCCGGATTCGCTGGGCTGGTCGCCGCCCGGGAGCTGGGTGCGGCCGGTCACCGGGTGACCGTGCTGGAGGCCCGGGACCGCATCGGCGGCCGGGCGTGGACCGACCACGGCCTCGGCCACCAGCTGGAGATGGGTGGCACCTGGGTGCACTGGCTCCAGCCGCACGTCTGGGCCGAGATCACCCGCTACCGGCTGAAGATCGTGCGCAACCCGATCCCCGAGCATGCCTACTGGATCGCCGACGGCAAGCTCGTCGAGGGTTCGCCCGAGGAGCTCGCCGAGCGCGGCGCCCGGGCGCACGAGGCCGTCGTCGCCGGCTCAACCACCTACTTCCCGCAGCCCCACGACGTCCTCGCCGTCCTGGACGCCGCGGACGAGGACGGGGGCAAGCGTCGCGAGGAGTTCCTCGCCCTCGATCAGCAGCCCCTCATCGAGCGTCTCCGCGAGGCGGGTCTGAGCCAGGAGGAGATCGATCTCGCCGACGCCTTCTGGACGGCGTGCTTCAACGGCAGCTCGCAGACCGGCTCGGCCACAATGGCGCTGCGCTGGTTCGCCCTCGCCGGCAACGACTGCGCCCTGCTCAACGACACGACGCTGGCCTACAAGCTCGTCGACGGGATGCGTGGGCTGTACGAGCGGATTGCCGCCGACGTCCGCGGTACCGTCGCCCTCGGCACCCAGGTGCAGGCGATCAGCTACCGCGAGGACGGCGCTCGGGTCCGGACTACCGACGGGGAGGTCCTGGCCGCCGACGCCGTCATCGTCACCGCACCGGTGAACGCGCTGCGCGGCATCACCTTCGACCCGCCGCTGCCCACTGCCGAGGCCGAGTTCGTCGAGACCGGCCTCAACTCCACTGGCACCAAGATCTGGGCCAGGATCCGCGGGCACCGCTCCTTCCTCGCCCAGGCCCCCTCCGGCCACCCGCTGAACTTCGCCTGGCCGGAGTACTACCTCGACGACGGCACCAGCATCATCGTCGGCTTCGGGCCCGACGCCGCCGCGTTCGACGGCAACGACGCCGCCGCCGTCCAGGAGATCCTGCGCGGCTGGATCCCCGACATCGAGGTCGTCGAGTCCGTCACCTACGACTGGGTTGCCGATCCGCTGAGCCGGGAGACCTGGGCCACCTTCCGCACCGGCCAGCTGACCGGTGGATGGGCGAAGCTGCGCTGTCCGCACGGGCGGCTGTTGTTCGCCGGCGGCGACTACGCCGACGGCTGGGCCGGCTTCGTCGACGGCGCCATCCAGAGCGGTCTCGACGCGGCGGCCACCGTCCGTTCCTGGGCCGACCCAACCGGCACCACCCCCACCCCGGAGAACAAGGAGAAGAACATGACCACCAGCACCGTTCCGCAGGCCACCGTCACCCCCGAGACCTGGGAGCCGTTCGTCGTCCAGGGCCAGGAGCTCGGCGAGGTCCACTGGCTGGTGCAGAGCCAGCGCGCCCAGGGCGTGTTGGCCGCGGGCATCTGGCGGATCGGCCCCGAGGAGGGCGCCGAGCTGCCCTACGCGGTGGCCGGCAGCGAGACCATCCACGTCCTCGAAGGTGAGGCCGAACTGGAGACCTCCGATGGGGAGAAGATCCGACTCACCCCGGGCGACGTGGTCTCACTTCCGGACGGCTTCACCGCTACCTGGCGGACCCTGTCGCCGTTCAAGAAGTTCTTCGTAGTCGCCTGACCATCGGTCAGCGGCGGGGGCGAACCCGTCACGGCAAGGGCCGTGGCGGTAGTCGGCCCAGCTACTCGCACGCGCGCCGAGGCGTATCCGTCACCGCGACCGTCCACACCGGCTGTGCGGGAAGTCAGCCGTTCCGGCTTCCGCCAGGTGCTGAAGGTCGAACTGGAAGCCGCCAGCATCCGTGCGGACGATGCCCTGGTCCCCCTCGTCTTCGCGGCCGTCGACGGGCTGCTCTTCCAGCAGGTCGTTCTCGGCGACCCGGCAGCCACCGGTGCGGGGATCGAGCGGCTCCGAGACCTGCTCCGGTCGCTCATCCAGCCCATCCTCCTCAGCGAGAGGCGAGTGCGGCGAGGGCGGAGTCGAGCATGGCCAACTGCGTGGCCGGGGACGTCGGAGCGTCAGGGAGCAGGGCCAGCACTTGGAGACCCAGGGCGGTCGCCAGGAGCTGCTCGACCACGACGTCGTCGGCCGTGGCCACGGTGATGTCGCCGTCCTCGCGTGCCTGGGCTACAAGGGTGCGTAGGTCCTGCCGCCATCGCCGCATGGCCCGGTCGTTGAGCTGGGCGAGCCGCTCGTCGGTGACCGTGCGGTTCCAGAACGGCAGCACGATCCGCGCTTCGAGGCGGGTGAGCTCGGTGGTCGGCAGGACCTCGACGAGGAGTGCCCGGAGTGCGGCGAGACCGCGCTTGCCGGCGACCGCAGTGCGGATCCGTTCGTTCGTCCTGTCGAAGACGTAGACGTAGGCCGCCTCGACCAGTTCGTCCTTGCTCGCGAAGTACGGCGCCAGCGCACCGTTGGCGTACCCGGCCTCCCGGGCGATCTCTCGCATGGTGGCTGCGTCAGCACCTCGAGTGGCCATCAGCCGCCAGGTCACCTCCAAGATCTCCTGGCGTCGTCCGTCGCGGTCCACGATCTTCGGCACAGGGCTCCCGTCTCCTCGTCGGCACCGACGAGTGTGGGTCATGGAAGGGGGACGGATCCGACTCGATCCGGCCGTCTGCCCGTCCTCTCGTCGGTACCGACGGACGAGTGTGACGCCGTCTGCGTCCGGGCTCCGCAGGCGGGCCCGGACGCCGACGCATACGCGTGTGCGGAGTTCGGCTCAGGTCGTGGAACCGGCCCTCGAGCGCGATGGAGCCTCGGTCGAAGCCGTCGCTGGTTCCGCTGTTGCGGAGCCTCTGCGTGTGAGATCGAGGACGATGCCGATCAGCAGGGCGAGCGGGACGGTGAGGATCAGCGGCACGGCGGTCCCCATCGAGCCGCCGATGAGCAGCGTGAAGTTGGACAGGACCAGGTAGGTCAGGGCGGCGATCAGCACGGCGGCGAGGACCGGCGCGATGACCGTCTGCCACGGGCGGGTGTCCAGCTTGGTGCGCCGGAAGAAGACGACCACCGAGATCGAGGTCAGGAAGTACAGGACCACCAGGCCGAGAACGGCCACACCGCTGAACCAGGCGAACAGTGTGAGGACCGGGTCGAGCCCGAGGATCGCGAACGGCATGACCAGCAGCAGTGCGAGCGCGGTCTGCAGCGCGCTGGCGACGTGGGGCGCGCCCTGGCGCGTCGTGCGGGCGACGACAGAGGGCAGTACGCCGGTCGTGCCCATCGAGTGCATGTAGCGGTTGGAGGCGTTGTGGAAGGCCAGGATGCCGGCGAGCAGCGAGGTGGCCAGGAGGACGCCGCCGACCTCGGCGGCCCAGGGGCCGATGGCGTCGGAGATGGCGGCGAAGAGCAGGACGGTGCCGTCGCCGGATTCCAGGGCGCTGCCGGCGGCGTCGATGATCTGGCTGGCGCCGTAGTGGCTGACGACCATCCAGGAGACGAAGGCGAAGAACAGCGCAATCGTGGCGACGGCGAGGTAGGTGGCCCGGGGCACGGTGCGGGCGGGGTCCTTGGCCTCGGCGGAGTAGATGGCGGTGGACTCGAAGCCGAACATCGAGGCGATGCCGAAGGTGAGCGCGATGCCGGGCGCGCCGGCCAGCAGTGCGCTGGGCGTGAAGCTGGCGCCGGGGTCGAGCCCCTCGGGGCCGCCGCCGGAGAAGAGGGTGACGAGGGCGAAGGCCAGCAGGATGGCCATCTCGGCGGCGACGAGCACCGCCAGGAAGCGGGCGCCGAGTTCGATGTTCAGCGAGCCGAGCACCTGGACCGCGGCCATGGTGACCAGCGCGCACAGCCACCAGGGCGGGGCGAAGCCCAGGTAGGTGTCGAAGAGGAAGGAGACGATGAACCCGTAGAGGCCGTACATGCACGCCTGGATCGCGTTGTAGGACCACAGGGCCAGGACCGCCGAGCCGGTGCCCGGGCGACGTCCGAGGCCTCGGCCGATGTAGGCGTAGAACGCGCCCTCCTCGGTGACGTGCCGGCTCATCGCGATGAAGCCGACCGCGAACAGCGCGATGACCAGGCCGACGACCAGGTACGCCGCCGGTGCGCCGGCGCCGTTGCCGAGCGCGACGGCCAGCGGCAGGGCGCCGCCGATGCCGGTCAGCGGGGCCTGGGCGGACACGACGAAGAAGAGGATGCCGAGGACGCCGATCGCGCCCCGCTTGAGCTGGCGGTTGCCGGCTCGGTCGTGACTGGGCGGCTCGGTGGCTTGCGTGGAGTGGGACATGGTCGCTCCAAGAGGAAGGCGAAGAACCCGGTCATCTGCCGGAGCACCCCGCAGCGAGAGGGAAAGGCCGCCCTTCGACAGGACGATGAGCTGTGGTGCCGGTCGGTGCCTCCGCCTTCTCGGGGGAGCGGGGAGGGGCATCGGCGGGGAACGCTCAGGCGGTCGTGACGGCTCGCGTTCCGAGGTGGTGCGGGTGTCGACGGAGAGGAGGGGCTGGATGGCAGCCTGCTTCCTCCTGGTCTTCCCAGGCATGTCCCTCGTTCGACGACATGCCGGACGGGAAGGGCGGTGGTGGCCGGCCTCCCGGAACCGGGCGACGGTGAGCGACGGCGGCTGCGCCTCGTCGAGGTGCCAGCCCTTCGTCGGTGAGCTCGTTGTCCCCGACGACGCGCTCAGCCATGGCAGCAGCTGTCCGCCGCCGGGCTGGCCTCCGTGCCGACCGACCGTGACTGGCAGTGGGCGCTGGCGTTCGGCGGGACGTCGAGGGTCGGGTTGCGGTCGAAGAAGCCGACCGGCTTGAGCCGGAAGCCGGTGTAGTCGACCGGCATGATCGGCCAGTCCTCGGGCCGGGGGACGTGCGTCAGGCCGAAGGTGTGCCACACCACCAGGTCGGTGCCCTGCACCTCGCGGTCCGCGGCGACGTAGGCGGGCAGGCCCGCGCCGCCCTTGTGCTGGTTGACGAAGTCGCCGGCCGCGTAGCGCTCGGTGGGGTCGTAGCGCGTGACCCAGAGGTGCTTGGTGGCGAATGTGGCCCGCCGGTGGATGGGGCTGTCGGGATCGGCCAGCAGCGTCGGCTGCCCCTCGGGCAGCAGCGCGTAGGCGACCGGGTCGCCCAGGCGGTTGCGGCTCTCCGGGTTGGTGATGTGCCAGACGCGGCCGACGCCCTGGTCGGCCATCCGCTGAGCCTCGGACTCGCGGCGCAACGTCGTCCTCCGCTGGGCGAACGCGTTGCCGCGCGGGTTGTCCGGACCCATCGGCACCCGGACGAAGTCCAGCTCCTCGACGGTGTTGGTCGGCCCGTCGACCATCATGTCCAACCGGGCACTGAACAGGTGCTGGTGGAACGGCGCACCGAGCCCGGGGGCGAGCTGGGAGGCGTAGGGGTAGTCCGCCCCCGGATAGGCCGAGGTGAAGACGATCCCGGTGGCCTTGACCTCGAAGCCGATCGTGCCGTCGAGGTAGAGGTACCAGTAGAAGCCGTAGTCGTAGTTGCCGATGGTGGTGAAGAAGCTGATCACCATCCGGCGCTGCCGGCGGGTCTCGGACGAACCGGCCCAGAGGTCGGTGTGCTTCCAGAGGACGCCGAAGTCCTCCTCGTGCATGCAGATGGCGTTGCGCAGCACCTGGGGGTTGCCGCGCTCGTCGGCGATGACGGCGTTCATGTAGGTGATGTCGCCGAGGCAGTCGCACCCGAGCTCGAGCGCGTTGGCGTAGCGGCCGACCAGGTACTCGCCGGTGTCGAAGTAGTTCTGCCACGAGCGGATGGGGGAGGGGTCGGCGTAGGGAACGACCATCTCCGCGATCGACGCGCGGTGGATGATCGGCCGCAGCCGGCCGCCGTCCGCGAAGCCGATCTGGTGCAGCGTCAAGCCCTCGCGGGCGTCGAAGCCGACCCGCAGCTGCCAGCCCTCCCAGGTGAGCAGGTTGCCGTCGAGCGTGAAGCTCGGTCCTTCGGGCTGGGTGATCTCGATGGGCTTCTGGGTGGTGCGCAGCGGACCGGTGACCGCTGGGTCGTTGAAGTTGCCCGACTCCTCGGGAACGGGCACGGGACCGAGGTCGATGACCTGGTCGACGGACTTGTTCATGACGTCGACGTAGGCGACCAGCCCGTCGATCGGGTGGGCCCACGGGTGGTCGGCCGGGTGGTCCTGACGGAAGGCGAGACCGCGCAGGATGCGACGGCCTTCCTCCTCGGGGTACTCGAAGACACCGGCCGACAAGGGCGCCACGCGCACGTCGGCCACATCCAGCCCGCGGGCGGCCAGGGCGGTCAACCAGCGCTCGTCGGTCGCCAGCACCTGCTCGACGAGGGCGAACTCCTCGTCGAGGACGGGGAGCTGCCCGTCGACCGCGGTGTCCAGCTGTCGGTCGCAGACGACCTGCCGGTTGGTCACCGAGACGACGATGTCGCGGGCGGCCGGCCTCTCGACATCGTGCAGCAGCACCCTGACCTGACGGTCCGGGACGTGCTCCCCGCCGTAGATCGCAGCCTTGTCGGGCTCCTCGAGGCCGACGTGGACGAAGCGGCTGGACTCGACCACCACCCCGGCCTCGGCCAGGACTTCGCGTGCGGTGGAGATCTCCGCGGCGGTGAGCTGGGCGAGCGGGTGGGTCGTGGCAGGGGCGGCGGGGGTGGCCGTCATGGGGTCTCCCAGTTTTCGTTCTACGGGTGTAGAAAGACTGCGTGACGCACGTTACAGACCTAAGTCCGGCATGTGAAGGGCCTGTTCGATTTCCGAGCGGCAGACGGCTCAGGTTGCGCGTACTGCGGCTGGTCCTGGCGGCGATGATGGGCCTCTGTGCCGCCTTGCACCTGGTCGCGGCTTCGGGCGCTCCAGCGGGATCGGACGCGCACGTCCTCCTGATGCTCGCCATGGCGATGGTGTGCCTTCCCTGCGCGACGCACCTCCTCCTGGGACCCTCGCGTCGGACGTGGGTGCACGCGGGCGTGCTCGCCGTCGGCATGCTGGCGGCACACCGGGTGCTCGTGCCCTTGTCTATGCCTGCGGGGCACGACCATTCCGGCTCAGCGTGGTCGGCGGCCCCGCTCGTGGGCGTGGTCGCCCCCGCAGTGACGCTGTGTCTGGCGGTAGTCGGCGCGGCAGCGCAGGGCTGGGCCGTCAGTACCGGCTCTCGCTGAGCGGCTCGGTTGACGGCTCCGGCCGGTGGCGCGTCACGCTCGGCGACTGGCGGTGCGGCGGTGCGAGAGGGTTGTCCGGACAGGTCCGTGCGGCCATTTTGACCACCATTTTGACCACCATTTTGACCACCATTGCACCCTGTTCGGCGCGGTTCGCTGCTGTTCGCCGTCGTTCCGTATGCCGCTTGACCTGCGGAGACGGACTTCGGTGAACGGCGGTGGACCCGCTGCCGTCAGCTGGGGGTCAAGGGGTCGCAGGTCCAAATCCTGTCAGCCCGACAGTGGAACCACAGGTCAGAGGCGGGTCGGCCGAGAAGGCCGACCCGCCTCTTGTAGGACTACAGCAACGGGTACAGCAACGCCGCCGGCGTACAGCAACGGTCACCAGCGGAGAGCCTGGTCGAGCCGGTCGGCTGCCTCACGCTGCTGCGCCAGGCCCACGTGGCTGTAGATGTCGGCGGTGATGGCGTACGACGAGTGCCCGAGGTGCTCCTGGACGACCTCGGTGTGGGTGCCGGCCGCGAGCAGGAAAGCCGGCGGCGGAGTGCCGCAGGTGTGCAGGGCGACGCCGCGCAGGCCGGCTTGCTGCGCGAGAACCTCGTTCGGCACGGTCTCGGGTTGTCCGTCAACGTCCGCTGGCCAGCTTTGGCCCCGCGCACGTGTCTCGCCTCATGCCGTACCGCTGGCCCGCGGTGCCACATGGTGTCGCCCGGGACCGGTTCCAGCCGCGAGTCCCAGAAGAGGCTGCCCATCGGACTGGGCAGCCCGAATCGCAGCGCGGCTCCGCAGGCGCGTCTTCGGGGACGCGTTCGGGTACCCCTGAGGCAGGGGGTTCTCGATCGCCTCGCTCGGTGGGGCGCTGGCGGGCGAACGGTGCTGTCGATCCATGGGAACGTAGGTGATGTAGTCCGCCGGGTCGTAGGTGTTCATGATCGACTCCCGTTGCTCGTTGCAGCTCGTCATGAGCACGCAGGTGAGCGCAGGCACGCGGCCGCAGAGACTGTCGGGACGCAGCCGGCTGGCACCTGAACCGGCGTCGAGTCGCCGAGGGGAGGGGATCCACCGGTCCTGGGCCGTTACGGGCTCTCGCCGTGGGTGTCCTTGTGCAGGGTCGTGAAGACCTCGAGCAGTCGTTTCCGCGCGGGCTCGGGCAGCGTGGGGGTGGGCAGGTTGTGGAGCGCGGCAGCGGTGCTGCGGATCTGCGCGAGGTAGATGTGGCACGGCTCGCACAGCTCGAGGTGCGCGGCGATGGCGCTCTCGACGTCCTGGGGAAGGGTCCGCTCGAGATGTTCCGTGACCAGCTCGACGAACTCCTGGCAGGCGATCTCCACGACGTCGTGATCGGCGGTGGGTCGTGACCCCGGGGGTTCAGCCACGGTGCTCTCCTTCCCCCGCTGCGCAGCGGCACACGCGCTCCGGCCTCGCGCGGCCGCCGTCCGGCGGATCCGTGGCGGCGCCCGTATCGAGGCGCGACCGGATCCCGGCGTCGGCGAGAGCGGGGGAGGACACGCGGATGCACAGCACGCGCGGCAGCCCACGGAGTCCATCGGCGTCGACCGTTCTCATCATCGACCGCGCTGCGCCTGGTCGATCGCCCATGCTGCGTTCACCAGGCCGATGTGGCTGAATGCCTGCGGCACGTTGCCGAGCAGCTCGCCGGTGCCCGGGGCGACCTCCTCCGACAGGAGACCCAGGTCGTTGACGAACGCGGCGGCCCGCTCGAACACCTCGCGAGCCCGGTCCACCTGACCGGACAGCGCGAGCGCCTGGGCCAGCCAGAAGGTGCACAGCAGGAAGGTGCCCTCCTCACCGGCCAGACCGTCGACCCCGTCCTCGGTGCGGTAGCGGTAGACCAGCCCCCGGTCGTCGGTGAGCCGCTCCGCGATGGCGTCGATGGTGGCCAGCATCCGCGGGTCGTCGGCCGGGATGAATCCCACGATGGGCAGCATCAGGTTGGAGGCGTCCAGCGCGGTGGACCCGAAGTACTGGGTGAACGCGCCCGCCTGCTCGTTCCAGCCCTGCTGCAGCACGGTGTCCGTGATCTCCTCGCGGACCTTCACCCACTCGTCGACGCGGTGCTCGCAGTTCAGCTGGGGGGCCAGCGCGATCGCCCGGTCCAGTGCGACCCAGCACATGACTTTCGAGTACAGGAAGTGCTGCGGCTCGCCCCGTACCTCCCAGATGCCCTGGTCCTCGTCCCGCCAGCGGACGGCGGCGGTGTCGGCACAGGCGGCGAGGAACCACCGCGTCTCGTCGTCCAGCGTCGACAGCTGGTCGGCCAGGCGGGCGGCCGCACCCAGCAGCTCCCCGTAGACATCGACCTGCCGCTGGTTCCACGCGCCGTTGCCCACCCGCACCGGCCGGCTGTCGCGCCAGCCCCGGAGGTGGTCGAGGGTCCGCTCACTGAGGTCGTGCTCACCGCCCAGGCCGAACATGATCTGCAGGGACATGTCCGGGCCGATGCCGCCGGCACCCGCGGTGGTCATGAAGGCGAAGAAGTCCTCCGCCTCGTCCGGGCAGGCCGCCACCCACAGCGCCTCCATCGTGAAGCTGGCGTCACGCACCCAGGCGTAGCGGTAGTCCCAGTTCCGCTCGCCGCCCACGCCCTCGGGCAGCGAGGTCGTGCCGGCGGCGACCACCGCGCCGCTGGGCTGGTACGACAACCCCTGCAGCACCCGGCCGCTGAGGTGTACCAGGTCGGCCCACGGCCCGTCGTACGCCTGGTGCAGGTCGCACCAGGACTCCCACGACGCCAGAGTGCGGTCGAGCAGCTCGGCCAGCTCCTCCTGGGCCCAGACGTGTGCGGACACCGGGTCGCCGAGGGTGCTGCGCTGCAACGCCAGGTGGACGACGTCACCGGCCCGCAGGTGCAGCCGCGCCCGCGCCCGCCCGTCCTGCAGCGTCGCCTCGCCGGGCAGCGTGAGCACCAGCCAGTCCGCCCCGCCCCGGGCAGCGACTCCGCCGTCGAGGTGGGAGAGCAGCGGCACGATCAGCCCGTACTCCGGGCGCGGCCGGTAGTCGACGAGCACGTCGACCTCGCCCGAGGTGCAGGCCAGCCGGCGGACCAGGACGTGCGGGACGTCTCGGCCGAGCCGGTGTCCCTCGTTCTCCGGGCCGAGGCCCAAGGCGTCGGTGAGTCGCAGCTCCCCCTCTGCCGTCCGGAACGTCGTCTCCAGAGCCAGCGAGCGCCCGGCGTAGCGGCGGGTCGCCGTCCACGCCACCTCTGGCTGCACCGACCAGTGGCCGGCGTCGTCGTCCAGCAGCGCGGCGAAGACCGACGAACCGTCGAAGCGCGGGAAGCACAACCAGACGACGCTCCCCGCGCGGTCGACGAGAGCGCAGGAGTGCCGGTCGGACAGGAAGGCGTGGTCGGCGATGGGGGTGGAGCTCATGGGGATCTCCCGGAGGTCGATCGGGTCTCGTTGCTTCCGTCCCTCCCGACCGGCCCACCGTTACGCGTAACGCCGGGCGGGTGAGCGCGGACGACGCCGGCGAGTCCGAGGAGGTCACATGTCCGAGATCCGCCCCGCAGCTCTCGAGGTCGACGTCGTCGTGATCGGCGGAGGTCCCGCGGGGGAGGTGGCCGCAGGCCGCTGCGCCGGCCGGGGCCTGGAGACCGTGCTGGTCGAGGCAGAACTGGTCGGCGGAGAGTGCTCCTACTGGGGCTGCATCCCGACCAAGACGCTGCTCCGGCCGGGCGACGTGCTGGCGGCGGCGGCTCGGGTGCCGGGCGCCGCGGCGGCCGTGACCGGCCCCGTCGACGTGACGGCTGCGCTGGCCCGTCGGGACCACATGACCTCCGACTGGAGGGACGACGGTCAGGAGCGCTGGCTGGCCGATCACGGCGTCCGGCTGCTGCGGGGGACCGGGCGGCTCGCCGGGACGCGGCGGGTGCGAGTCGACGGTGGCCCGCAGGTGGTGGCCCGCCGCGCCGTCGTACTGGCCACCGGCAGCGGCGCGGTGCTGCCGCCGGTGCCCGGGCTGGCCGAGGTGCGTCCCTGGGACAACCGGACTGCCACGTCGGCGAAGGAGGTGCCGCAGCGGCTCCTCGTGCTGGGTGGCGGAGCCGTCGGGGTGGAGCTGGCCCAGGCCTTCCGCCGGCTGGGCGCCGCGGAGGTGACCCTCGTCGAGGGCGGCCCCGGACTGCTGCCCCGCGAGGAGCCGTTCGCCGGCGAGCAGGTGCGGGCAGCCTTCGAGCGGGAGGGCATCGCCGTGCTGGTGAACACGCGGCTGGCCGCGGTTCGCCGGGAGGGCACCGACGGGCCGGTACACGGGACGCTCAGCAACGGCCGGGAGCTGACCGCCGACGAGGTCCTGGTGGCGGTCGGTCGGCGCCCGCGCACCGACGACCTCGGGCTGGGCAGCGTGGGGCTCAAGCCGGGGAGGCCGGTCAAGGTCGACGACCGGCTCCGTGCCACCGGGGTCCCCGGCGGCTGGCTCTACGCGGTCGGGGACTGCACCGGTCTGGCGCCGCTGACCCACATGGGCAAGTACCAGGCCAGGATCGCCGCCGACGTCATCACCGGCCGGGACGTCCACGACCGCGCCAGCCGGGACGCTGTGACCCGGGTGACCTTCACCGATCCCCAGGTGTGCGCGGTGGGCCTGACCGCAGCCGAGGCGCAGCAGCGGGGGATCACCGTTCGTGTCATCGATGTCGGTACCGGCGATGTGCCCGGCTCCTACGTGCTGGGCGACGGGCTGGAGGGCACGACCCGCCTGGTGGTCGAGGAGACCTCCGACGTGCTGGTGGGCGCCACGATCACCGGGAACGGCGTCCAGGAACTGCTGCACTCGGCCACCGTCGCGGTCGCCGGGCGCCTACCGCTGAGCGAGCTGCGGCACGCCGTCCCGGCCTTCCCCACCGTCGCCGAGGTCTGGTTGCACGCCCTCGAAGCGGCCGGTCTCTGATCCGGATCTGGAGGCCCTCGGTGCCTGACCTCAGCTTCGCGAACCTGCTGATCGTCGTCGCCGTCGCGGCGGCGGTCCCATTGGCACTGGGCTGGGCGCCACGGCTGCGCGTTCCCGCGGTGGTCCTGGAGATCGTCACCGGCGTGCTCCTCGGCCCGTCGGTGCTCGGATGGGTCCAGGCCGATCTCCCGGTGCAGGTGCTGGCCCTGTTCGGGCTGGCGTTCCTCCTGATGCTCGCGGGGCTGGAGATCGACCTGCGCGACCTGCGCGGACGGCTGCTCGCCGTCACCGGCCTCGGCTACGCGGTCGGCCTCGTACTCGCCGTGCCGGTGGGCGTGGGGGCTCAGGCCGCCGGGTGGACGTCGGCCCCGCTCTTCCTCGCCCTCGCCCTCACCGCGACGTCACTCGGGCTGATCGTCCCGGTGCTCAAGGACGCCGGCCGCGCCGGGGACGCCGTCGGGCGGACCGTCATCGCGGCGGCATCGGTGGCCGACTTCGCCGCGATCGTGCTGCTGTCGCTGCTCTTCTCCTCTGCCGGCGGCGGCGCCGGGACGACGGCGGCCGTCCTCACCGGTTTCGGCATCCTCGTCGTCGTGCTGGCGCTCGGCGCCGGGCGGGTGCGGATGTCGCTGCGGGTGGGCGACGTGCTCGTCCGGCTGCAGGACACCACGGCCGAGATCCGCATCCGCCTGGTGGTGCTGGTGCTGATCGCCTTCGTCGCGCTCGCCGAGCGACTGGGGCTGGAGACCATCCTGGGCGCCTTCCTCGCCGGTGCGCTCGTAGGCCTGGTCGACCGCGACTCCTCCAGCCACCCGCGCTTCCGAGCCAAGCTCGATGCCATCGGCTACGGGTTCCTGGTCCCGGTGTTCTTCGTGAGCAGTGGCGTGCGGCTGGACCTGCGCGGGCTGCTGGAGGAGCCGACTGCGCTGCTGCAGGTGCCTGTCTTCCTGCTCGCCCTGCTGGTCGTCCGCGGTCTGCCGGCGGTGCTGTACCGCCGGTCGCTGGGACGGGCCGGGTCCCTCGCTGCCGGACTGCTGCAGGCCACCTCCCTGCCGTTCCTGGTCACGACCGCGCAGATCGGCGAGGAGACCGGGCGCCTGTCGCCCACCACGGCCGCGGCGCTGGTGTTCGCCGGCCTGCTGTCGGTGCTGGTCTTCCCGGCTGTCGCGCTCCGCGTCCTGGGACGTGCCGGGACCACCCCGGTGCCCGACCCGCGCCGAGCACAGTCCGGCGGGACCCGCACCGCCGAGCCGATCCACGCTGCCGCCCCATGCCCCGATGACCCTCCGGTCGCCGGCTCGCCGTCTCCGTGGGCTGCCCGCGGGCGGTTCCCCTGGCGAGGAGGGCGGGTCGAGACCGTCACCCAGCCCTGAGGTCACCTGCTTCCTGCGCCAGGCGCGGCGACTTCCGCCGTCCCGGGGGCGGTCGTCGATGGGCGAGAGACGTTGCTCGTGGCGACTGCTGAGAGGCCTCGGACGGCAGCGTCGCGGGACAGGTACTGACGGGGTGTGGACGCCTGGTCGACGCTATGGGTGCCTGGCGTCTCGTGTACCCGCGAGGAACAGCGCCGCGCCGGACAGGAAGTGCATGGCGACCGTTGCCTTCGCCGCTGATGACCGGGGCCGCAGTCCCCACGACGCAGGTTCGACGAGCGTTCCCACGAGGACGATGGCGCCGAGGATCGCGCAGGTCCGCCCGGGCCATCTCCTGCCGGGCTCGGCACGCATTGCCGCGGCCACCGCGATCACCGGCATCGGCCAGGGCGCGGCGACCCCCGACCCCAGTCCCAGGGCGAGGTGGACGGGGACCCGGCCGGGGAACCGGAGGCCGAGCGGCTCGTCGGGGAGGTGCTGCTGGCCCATCGAGACGCTCGTGGTGATCGCTGTCGTCGCCGCGAAGAGCGTCGCCGCCGCGACCATCGCCCGATCCGCCATGATGCCCCCTGTTCCGCGGCGGCCTGGGTGCCCAGCAAGTGAAACCGTCGTCCGTGGCCAGGGCAAGGAGCTCTCCTGCCAGCGCGACGCCGGCCGCGGCGGCGCCCGCTCCGGACGCGGGCGACCTCGTGGTGCCGCACGGGCTTCCGCGCCACACTGCTCCCGCCGTCCCTCGTCGAGGAGCCAGCCATGACAGCCGCTTCCGACCTCCCCGAGCACTCCGCCCTGTCGGCGGCGGAGCCGCCCGCTCACGTGACCGAACTCGCTCGGCGTGCACTGGTGTGCGAGTACGCCACCCGCACCGCGGCGGGGCGGCCGGTGACCTGGCCGGTCACGCCGTACCCCGGCGAGGACGGCGCCACGGTCGACGTCTCCACCGGGCTGACCTACCCGGCCAAGGCCGAGCGCGCCCGCCGCAACCCGCGAGTGGCCCTGCTGTTCTCGTCCGCCGGCGAGGCGGAGCTGCCCGGCGCGCCCACGGTGCTGGTGCAGGGCCTCGCCACGGTCCGCGATGCCGATCTCCAGGCGAACACGGACCGCTACCTGCGGGACAGCCGGACCAAGGTGCCCCAGGCGTACAAGGGGATGCCGGCGTTCCTGATCCGCCGACTCGACTGGTACCTGGCGCGCATCTGGGTGCAGGTCACGCCGCTGCGGGTCCTGACCTGGCCCGGCGGCCGCCTGGACCGAGAACCGGAGCTCTGGGAGGCACCCGCGGCCACCGGAGCCCCGCCCTCGGACCCGGCACCCGTGGGTCCGGCCCTTCCGTCACGCTCGGAGCCGCCGGTCGACTCACGACCCTTTGCGGACCGGATCGAGCGGCTGGGTGTTCCGGTGCTCACCGTGGTGGGCCCGGACCGGTGGCCACTGCCCGTGCGCTGCCGGAGCGCCGAACGGGCCCCGGAGGGCTACCTCCTGGAGCCACCCACCGGGGTTCGCCTCAGCGGCGGTCCGGCGTGCCTGACGGCCCACCGGCACGAGCCCGACATGAGTCAGCAGGAGAACGTGGTGCTGGTCGGCACCGCGGCGCCGGCCGACGACGGCCGGGTGCTGTTCCGGATCGACCGGGCGCTCACCGACTGGAGTCTCACCGGCTCCCGGCTGGGCCGGACGCTGGGCTTCCTGGCCAACGGCAAGACGCTGCGGCCGCGGCTGCAGCGCGAGGCCGCCCGGCGTGGCCAGCCGGCTCCCCGGGTCCACCTCTGAGGGACGGGCCCCCACGGACACCGGACCGGCTCGCCTGGGGCCGCTCCAGCCATCCCACCGCGCTGAGCCGTCGAGCGGCTGTTGGAGTGCTCCGGCTCCGGACCGCAGTGGCCGCGGCTGCGTCTGCCTCGCCGCCGTCCTGGACGTCTCGTCCCGCCGGGTCGTCGGTGCTCACGGCACACACTCGCACCCCGGCAGCACGCGGCCCCGCCCGAGGGTCACCGGACCGGGATGCCGGCCGGGTCCGGTTGCCGCGGCGTCGGCAGGTCGGACGAAGCAGCCATCCGGACCCCGAGGCGGTCGGCGATCTCGTCGGCCACCCGCAGCGCGTTGGCGATGATCGTCAGCGTCGGGTTCACCGCGGTGCTCGAGACGAAGAAGCTCGAGTCGGCGACGTAGAGGTTGTCGACCTCGTGCATGCGGCAGGTCAGGTCCAGCGGCGCCGTCGCGGGGTCGGGGCCGAAGCGGATGGTGCCGTTCTGGTGGGCGACGCCGCCGATGCCGAGCTGACCTCCGGCGTACTGCCGGTTGTCGTACACGTCCGGCTCGCACCGGATCGAGTCGAGCATGCCTTGGAGCCGCATGCGCAGGCGGGTCACCTCGGCGGCGTTGGTGCGGGTGTAGCGAAGGGTGATCGCGCCGTCCCGGCCCACAGTCACCCGGTTCTCGTCGAGCGGCAGGTCCTCGGTGGTCAGCCAGAAGTCGATGGAGTGACGGGCCAGGTCAGCCGGGTCCCGCGCGTCGGGAACATCGAAGCCGATGAGGACGGCGTCGCTCTTGCCGTTCATCTGGATCGAGCCGACCGGGTACTCCCAGTCCGCGTCGAGGGGGTCGGACCAGTAGAAGTCGTTCACGCCGAGGGTCTTCTGGAACCGCGTCGGATTCGGCGTCTTCGAGAACGCGACCAGTCCCGAGTTGTTGTGCAGCATCAGGTGCCGGCCGACGTGCCCGGAGCCGTTGCCCAGGCCGGCCGGGTGCCGGTCGCTCGCGGACGCCAGCAGCAGGGCGGCGGAGTTGATCGCACCGGCCGCGAGGACGACGACGTCGGCCGTGTACTCCTCCCGCTGCCCGTCGCGCTCGACGACCACGCGGCTCACGCTGCGCCCTGAGGGATCCGTCTCGAGCCGCAGCACGCGGGCCCGGGTCCGCAGCTCGACGTTGGCGTGCCGCAGGGCCGGCTCCACCGTCATGACCTGCGCGTCTGCCTTGCCGTTGACCAGGCAGGGGAAGCCGTCGCAGGTCGCGCATCGGATGCAGGCCGACACGTGCGGCCGCGCCTCGTCGAGGAGGATGCCGTTGGGCAGGGAGAACGGATGCAGGCCGGCGGCCGTCAGGTCGGCGCGCAGCTGGGCGATCCGCGGCTCGTCGCTGATGGCCGGCCACGGGTAGGGGCCGGTCGCCGGCGGGTCGTCCGGGTCCTCGCCGCGGGTGCCGTGCACCTGGTAGAGCTGCTCGGCGCGGTCGTAGTACGGCGCGAGGTCGGCGTAGGAGATCGGCCAGGCGGGGGAGACGCCGTCCACGTGCTGCACGGCGTCGAAGTCGCGCTCCCGGAAGCGGTAGAGGATCGCGCCGTAGAACTTGGTGTTGCCGCCGACGTAGTAGTGCTGTTTGGGGGAGAACCGGTGGCCGTCGGCGCCGTCGCTCCACTGTCCGCTGTTGTGGTAGCGCTGGTCGGCCCAGAGCGCCTGCGGGTCCCAGTTCTCGATCTCCCGGGGGAGCCAGTCGCCCCGCTCGAGCAGCAGGATCTTCTTGCCGGTGGGGGCCAGGGCCCAGGTGACGGCGCCGCCGCCGGCTCCGGAGCCGATGACGATGACGTCGGCGTGCTCGGTCATGGTGCCTCTCCAGGAGGTCTCGGGTGGCGCGGTGTCAGGTGATCGCGAGCGGCGTCACCCACGCACCCGTGGCGCCGCGCAGTTTGGCGTGGCTGACCACGAGCAGGAACTCGCGCAGCCCGGCCGCTGCGGCCTCGGCCAGCCGCAGGTTCTCCAGTACGACGACGCCGTGCCGGACATTGAGGGTCTGGGGGACGACGAACGGCTCGGCCGGGTCCTCCGCCGGCACCGGGCCGTAGCTCCAGGTGTCGCAGCCGGTCAGCGCGACGCGGTGAGCGGCCAGCCACTCGGCCAGCTCCCGGCCGGGCCCTGGTTCGCCGGCGGAGTACCGGTCGTCGTCCACGCCCCACCAGCCACCCCAACCGGTGTGGAACAGCACCCCGTCCCCGGGACGCAGCGACCGGCCCGCCAGCGCCGCCTCGGCATCGGCGACCGTGACGACGTCACCCGGCTCCAGCCGATCGACGCCGCGGACCGCGGCGACGTCGAGCAGCAGGCCCCGGGTGGCGACCTGCGGCAGCGTGTCGACGCCGAGCCGGTTGGTGCCCCAGTCCTCGGCGATGTCGGTCAGCCGGTGCCCGTTGTAGGTGCGGTCGCCGACCTGCAGGTGGTTCAGCGCGTCGAGGTGGGTGCCCATCTGCTGGGTGGCGGTGATCTGCTCGACGACCCAGTTCACCGCGTTGCGGCCCCAGCCCTCCGGACTCCCGTCCGCCCGCCGGCGGTTGACGTAGTGGTAGTTGGTCGTCAGGTACGACCGGTACGTGCGGCCCGGGAACGCGGGGACGTCGGCGTGCAGCACGTGCGCGAGGTCGAGGACGCGGCCGGTGCGCACCAGCCGGACGGCGTCCAGGACCACGGCGGGCGTGATCTCGTTCAACGCTCCGGCCGCATCCTCGGGGCCCCACCGCGAGGGGAACCACCCCGCCGTCCGCTCGTCGACGGACGGCGGGGGCGACACCGCCGTCACTCCGACGACCAGGTGGTCTCGAAGGACGGGTAGAGGGTCAGCCCGCCGTCGACGAACAGCGTCTGCCCGGTGATGTACGCGGCCTCGTCGGAGCACAGGAAGGCGGTCGCCGCCGCCATCTCCTCGGCGCCGCCGGCACGGCGCATCGGGATGTGGCTCTCCACCATCCGCTTCTTGACCGGGTCGTCGACCCAGGAGCGGTTGATCGGCGTGATCGTGGCGCCGGGGCCGATCCCGTTGACCCGGATGCCGCGGGCGGCGTACTCCAGCGCGAGCGTGCGGGTCAGGTTCTGCATCCCGCCCTTGGAGACGGAGTAGCCGACGAACCGCGGCTTCGGGATCAGCTGGTGGACGCTGGAGACGTTGACGATGCAGCCGCCGCTCCCCGCGGGCAGCCAGGACCGGATCGCCTGCTGCGCGCACAGGAACGCGCCGCGCAGGTTGACCGCGAGCACCTTGTCGAACGCAGCGACCGGGAGCTCGTCGCTGTCCCCGGCGATCTGGATACCGGCGTTGTTGACCAGCAGGTCGATCCGGCCGTACTCCGCGTGCACCTGCTCGAACATCGCGGTGACCTGATCTTCCTGGGAGACGTCCGCGGCGACGAGCATCGGGCGGGTGCCCGCGGCCGACATCTCCTTCATGCAGATCTCGACGCCGTGCCCGATCGCCTCCCGGGTCTCCTCGGCGCCCTCCCGCGGGCCGACGTAGTTGATGGCGACGTCGACACCCTCCTCGCCCAGCCGGATGGCGATCGCCTGGCCGATGCCCGAACTCCCGCCCGTGACCAGCGCCTTCTTGCCCTGCAGACCCTTCACGTCCGACTCCTGTCCTCGAGTACCCGCATGCGTCCCTGCACGAAGAACTCGGCCGCGTCCGCCGCGTCGCGGATCCGGGAGACGCCCGCCGCAGCGCCGAACGAGGCGTTCCAGAAGCCGTGGCTGCTGGGCGGTCCCTCGTGTGGCCCCACGTAGAGGTAGGGCTCCGGTATGGCCGCGTCACCGGGTGAACAGCCGTAGTTGACCGCGTCCAGCACGACACCGAGATCGAGGTGCTCCGGCCAGAGCACCGGGTCCATGGGCCGGCCGAGCTCCGCGGCGAGGCGGCGCAGGGCAGCCTCGCCCAGGGCGAACCAGTCGGAGAGCCGGTGGGCGGCGGAGGGATCCGCCGGCAGCGGCGCATCCGGGTCGGCCGACGTGACCGGGGGGTAGCTGCCGCGCAGCCCGAGCTGCACACCCGCGAACCGCGCGGCGCGGCCCAGGGTGGTCAGCGGCTCGGCGCGGATCGAGTCGTCCTGGATGACCAGGAGCTCGTCGCCGACGACGGCGAGCTGCCGATCGCCGAGCCCGACCGTGGTGGCGAAGCCCCCGGGACGGGCCCGCAGGCGGATGGTGCCCCTGGCGGCGAACTGGCCCGCGGCGAGGACGTGCTCGGCCACCCGGTGCCAGCTCGTCCGCGTGGTCGCCAGGACCAGCGGTGCGGTCATGGTCATGCCCCGCGGTCCCACCCGCGGTGCGTGGCGTTACACCCCAGCACGGCCTCGGTTCCGGCCGGTCCCGCCGGGGCCCGTGCCGCTGCGGCCACCAGATCCCTTTCGCAGCCGTCGGCGCGCCTGTCAGGCTGTTCCTCGACCCGACGGAGGCGCACGGAGCGGCGCGCACCGGGAGGGGACTCGCCATGAGGCTGTCGTCGGTGGAGCCGTTCGCCGACTCCGCCACCCGGGGCGGACCGGTCCTGCTCACCCCGCGGCACGACGACGCCTCCCGCGAGCCCATCATCACGACCAAGCTGTTCGTCCCCGTGCTGAGGACGCGCCCGGTCGAGCGGCCGCGGCTGTACGACCGGCTCGCGCGTGCTCCAGAGGCCCGGGTGACCCTCGTGGTCGCCCCGGCCGGATGGGGGAAGAGCACCCTGGTCGCCCAGTGGCTGCGGAGGTCCGGCGTCCCCAGCGGCTGGCTGTCCCTGGACGCCGCCGACAGCGACGTGGCCCGCTTCTGGCGGTACCTGCTCCTGGCGGTGCAGCAGGCCGACGCCTCGGTCGGTGCTGCCGCGCTGCGCCGGCTGGACGCCGCCGGCGCCGACGTCGAACGCGACGTCCTGCCCGTGTTCGTCAACGAGCTCGCCGACGCCGGCGGGGACCTCGTGCTCGTCCTGGACGACTACCACGTCCTCGGCGGTCCGCCGGTGCACCGGTCGGTCGCCGCCCTGCTCGACCACGCTCCGGGCAGGCTGCACCTCGTCGTCGTCTCCCGGACCGATCCGCCACTGCCGCTGAGCCGGCTCCGCGTCGCCGGGAACCTCGTCGAGATCCGGGCCGAGCAGCTTCGCTTCACCGCCGAGGAGGCCGCCCTCATGCTCGGTCGTGCCGCGGTGCCCGAGCTCTCCGCCGACGAGGTGGAGCGGCTGGTCGTCCGGACGGAGGGCTGGGCAGCCGGGCTGCAGCTGGCGGCGTTGCGTCTGGCCGACCGGGGCGACCGGTCGGCCCGCGAGGACTTCATCGACCGGTTCACCGGCGCCGACCGGCACATCGTCGACTACCTCGGCGAGGAGGTACTGGGTTCGCTGCCGTCCACGCTGAGGGAGTTCCTGCTGCAGACCTCGGTGTTGCCGCGGTTGTGCGCGCCGCTGGCCGATGCGGTGACCGGCCGGGGCGACGCCGTGCGCCTGCTGGACGAGATCCAGCGGGCGAACCTGTTCTTGAGCGCGCTCGACGACGAGGGCCGGTGGTTCCGCTACCACCAGTTGTTCCGGGACCTGCTGCGGTACGAGCTGGACCGCTCCCGGTGCGCGGACCCGGCCGTGCTGCACCGGCGGGCGGCCGAGTGGTTCCGGGGTCAGGGTCAGTCCGCTGAGGCGATCGGGCACGCCCTTGCGTCGCCGGATCCGGGCCTGGCCGGCGCGCTGATCGGCGAGGCGTGGCGGGCGGAGTTCAACCGCGGCCACCTGCAGACCGTCCAGGGCTGGCTGGACGCGTTGCCGCCTGCTCGGCTCGCCGCCGACCCTCGGCTCACGGTGGCCCGGGTGTGGCTGCTCATGGACCGCGGACGGCTCGACGAGGCCGGCGCGGCCTTGGTGGCTGCCGATTCCGCCGCCGCCGACGACGTGCACGTCGGCGTGCTGCGGGCCCTGCACGCCTTCAAGGCAGGCAACGTGCCCGGGGCCGTGCAGCGGCTCGGCGGCCTGCGCGGCCGGCAAGCCGATCCGTTCCTCGTCACCGTCCAGGATCTGGTGAGCGGGATCTGTGCACTGTGGCTCGGCGACCTGAAGCAGGCGGGGGAGCGGTTGAGGCGTGCGGCCGCCCATGCCGAGGACACCGACAACCGGCTCGCGCGGATCTACGCCCTCGGCGGGGAGGCGCTGGTCGGGGTCCTGACCGGAGATCTGCGCTCGGCGGAGGAGGTGCTCGCCGGTGCCGAGGCCGTCGTCACGGACGGTCGCGTCGACGCGCACTTCGTGGCCATGTTCCCTGCCCTGGCCGCGGCGCGGCTGGCCGTGGCCCGTGGCCGCTGGGACGACGCCCTCGTCGCCGCCGGCCGGGCCGCCGAGCTCGCCCGCCGCGGCGCGGGGCGGGTGGAGCAGGCCGCCGCCTTCGTCACCGCGGCGGAGGCGGCGCGCCATGCCGGTCCGGAGGGCCGGGCAGACGCCGACCGCTGGCTGGACGCCGCCGCCGCGGCGCTCCGCGACTGTGCGGATCCCGGGCCGACCGTCCGCGACTGGTTCGGCCGCGAGCAGCGCGCCCGCCGGGTCCGTCCGTCCGCCGCGGGGCTGACGGAGCCGCTGACCGAGCGCGAGTCGGCCATCCTGGCCCTGCTCCCGACGACCATGTCGCAACGGGAGATGGCCGGCTCGCTGTTCGTCAGCGCGAACACCGTGAAGACGCACCTGCGGTCGATCTACCGCAAGCTGGGCGCCGAGTCCCGCGACGACGCGGTGCTGCGGGCCCGGTCGCTGGACCTGCTCTGACGACCGCCGGCAGCCGGGGACCGGCGCGCGTCCCCCCAGCGGTCATCCGGCCAGCCATCCGCCGTCGGCGACCACGACGGACCCGGTGACGTAGCTCGCCTGCGGCGAGCACAGCCACACCGCGACTGCCGCGATCTCTTCCGGTTCGGCGATCCGGGAGAGCGGGACCCGCTGCAGCAGCTCTGCGCTCACCTCGGAGGTCATGCCGGTCCTGGTCACGCCCGGCGCCACGGCGTTGACCCGGATGCCGGTCCCGGCCAGCTCGACAGCGGCCGCCCGCGTCAGGCCGTTCACCCCGTGCTTGGCCGCGATGTACGCGCCGTTGTCCGGCATCGCCGCGTCCCCGAGCATCGACGACGTGTTGACGATGGCGCCGCTGCCCTGACGGCGCATCTGTGCGATCTCGGCGCGCATGCAGTGCCAGACGCCGATCAGGTCCACCTGCAGGACCCGCAGGAACTCCTCGGGTGGGTACCGGTCCAACGGCAGGAAGGGGCCGGCCACACCGGCGTTGTTGTGCGCGGCGTCCAGTCGGCCGAAGCGGTCCACGGTGTCGCTGACCGCGCGGCTCACGTCGGACAGATCAGCCACGTCGGCGACGATCGCCTGGGCCTGCGCACCCGAGGAGCGGACCAGGGCGGCGGTGACCGCGAGGCCGTCCTCGTCCACGTCGACGAGCGCGACGGCGGCACCGGACCGCGCGAACAGGACCGCGCTGGCCCGGCCGATTCCCGACGCCGCCCCGGTGACCAGCGCGACGTTGCCGGCAAGGTCGTCCATGGGCGCTCCCGGGCACGTCGGTGAGGTCTCGTCGGACTCCTCAGGATGGACCGCCGGTCACCGGCCGTAGTACTCCTCGAGCGCGGCTCGCAGCGCGGCACGGCCGCGGTGCAGCAGGACCCGCTGGTTGCCGGCCGACAGGTGCAGCGCCGCGCAGGTCTCCTCGGCGGACATGCCCTGCACGTCCCGCAGCTCCACGACGAGGCGCTGCCGTTCCGGCAATCCGGACAGAGCACGTTCCAGCTGCTGCCCGACCTCCTGGTTGAGCACCCCGCTCTCGGGCTGGTCCCAGGGCCGGGGTGCGCCGGTCGACGTCCAGTGCCCGGGGTAGGCGTCGTCCGGCCCGCGGAACCGGGCCGGGTCGACCGTGGGTCCGGACGGCGGAGAGCCGGTCAGGTCGGCGGAGGGAAGCACCCGCGCGTCCCGCACCCACCGGCTCTTCGCCCGGTTGATCAGGATGGAGAACGCCCAGCTCCGGACCGAGGAACGGCCCTCGAACCGCGCGATCCCGCTGATGACCCCGAGCCATGCCTCCTGGACGACGTCCTCGGCGGCGTGCCGGTCGTGGACGTAACGCCGGGCGACGGAGAGCATCACGGGGGACCAGGCGTCGACGATGGCGGCGAACGCAGCGGCGTCCCCGGCGCGCAGCCGGTCGAGCAGTTCCGCCTCCGCAGGGTCGGCTCCCGGCAGTGCGGCGTCCGCGTCGGGCAGGGTCTCCCTCTCGGCGATCGCCCGGTCGGCGGTGTCCCCGGCGACCGGCGCGTGGCGGCGCAGCGTTGGCATCGTCCCTCCCCGGACTGGATGGGAGTCAGCCTCGTGCGGCAGGGGAGGGGCATGCCTCCCCCCGCGGCCGATCTCACCCGGGTGAGATGGGAGCCGGGTGGATGCCTCAGGGACGCGCGGGGGGCACCCTGGCGGCATGCCGGAACGGTTCTACCGGATCACGGTCGACGGGGTCCTCGGCGACCGCCTCGCGGCCGCGTTCGAGCCGTTGGGCCTCGACGGCGTCGACCGAGGGCGGACTGCACTCGCCGGGGTCTGCGTCGACTCCGCCGCGCTCTACGGGGTACTGGACCGCCTCCGCGACCTGGGCCTGGACCTGCTCCGGGTGGAGTCCTCCGACCTCGACCTCCACCCCGAGCCCGGCCCACGGTCAGTCCCCCGCCTCCCTCAGGGCTGAGGCGCCGCCCGGCGCATCAACGACGTCCTCGATCGCGCGCTGGATGCCGTCGAGCCGCCGGTGGACGGCGTCGATGTCCGCGCGGGTCGCGGCCATCCGCGTCGGTTTCAGCCAGACGACGATGCTGCCGCCGGGCCCCAGACCGGCCTCGGCGACGTCGCCGGCACCGTCCGCGCCCTGCGCCCGCAGCGCGGCCTCGACGTCGGCGCGCCGCAGCCCCTCCCTCCGCAGCGCCCGATCCAGGAACCGGCCGTCCCGGACCAGCGGGACGTCGGCCCCCTCGAACACCCGCACCGCCCGCTCGGAGCGCGAGACGACGCGGACGACCACCGCGTTGGTGGCGACCAGCACGGCGGCGGCCAGCACCCCTCCGGTCACGCTGTCGTCCGGCCCGATGAGCGCGTTCTGGACGACGGTGGAGAGCAGCAGCACGACGACGAGGTCGAACGAGTTGAGATGAGCGAGGTTCCGCTTCCCGGCGACCCGCAGCAGCAAGGCGAGCGCGGCGTAGACGGCGACGGTGCGCAGGACCTTCTCGGCCGCGGGGACGTCCAGGCCCCAGATGTCCGACATGGCAGCGGCCCGGACACCCCGGGTCAGCGGGAGGCCCGCGCCCGGCTCCAGGCCGCGCGCGCCTCATCGGTGGAGCTCTTCATCTTGTCGGTGTCGTGCGGGTCGTCCGGCAGGACCGTCACCAGCGAGGTGGAGGCGATCGGGAAGATCTCCTGCAGCTCGAGCGGCTCCCGGTGGTAGGCGCGTTCCCGGGGACAGTGCTCGCCGCGGCCCAGCTGCAGCACCATGGCGTCGGACCCTTGCAGCTGGGACAGCCGCCACTTCGTGCCGTTCTCGTCGGGCAGCTCGAAGTCGCGCAGCGTGGCGCCGACGTCCAGACCCGTGCTCATCGGTTCTCCTCCGCGCCGGGACGGACGCCGGCGACCGTCGTGCGGATGCGGTAGATGCTGGTGAGCGCGGTGACGTAGAGCCCGCGGCCGTCCGCGTCGCCCCACGCGAGGTTGTGCGGGCTCTCCGGCAGGTGGAGCGTGCCCAGGTGCCGGCCGTCGGGGGTGAGGATCCAGATCCCGGACGGCCCGCAGACGTACACGTTGCCGTTGCGGTCGACCTCGAGCCCGTCGACCGCGTCCTCCCCGTCGGCGTCGGTCATGTCGACGAGGACCCGTTCCCCGGACAGCGAGCCGTCGGCGGCCACGTCGTACCGCATGACCACCTTGGCGGCGGGATCCCAGTTGCCGACGTAGAGGTGCCGCTCGTCGGGGGAGAGCGCTATCCCGTTGGGGCCGGAGAGACCGTCCGCGACCAGCTGCACGATCCCGTCGCGAACGGCGAAGACGCCGCTGAACGGCAGCTCCCTCTTCGGGTCGTTGGCGCCTCCGGGCAGCCCGAACGGGGGATCGGTGAAGAACAGCGTGCCGTCCGAGCGGTAGACGAGGTCGTTGGGGCTGTTCAGCCGTTTCCCCTGGTACCGGTCGGCGAGCACGGTGTGGTCGCCGTGCGGCTCGACGCGCAGTACCCGCCGGTTGCCGTGCTGACAGATGGTCAGGCGGCCCTGCGGATCGAAGGCCAGGCCGTTGGATCCCGGCTGCGCGAACCGGCCGATGTCTGCGCCGGTGTAGCCGCTGTGCGAGCGGAACACCGTCACCTGGCCGCGGGGGCTCCAGCGGTAGATCTGGTTGGTGTTGGGCGAGCTGAACAGCAGCGCGCCATCCGCCGTCCACACCGGGCCCTCGGTGAACTCGAAACCGCCGGCCACGCGCTCGAGTTCGGCACCGGGCTCCAGGATCGCGTCGAGGGCGGCGTCCGCCCGCGTGACCCGGTAGCCGACCGGATCGGTCCGCCGTGCCTGCTCGGGGCGGTAGAAGTCCAGCGTCGCGCTCCGCAGCCAGATGTAGTTGCGGGGGGACGCCGAGATGGGACCGTTGGCGCCGAAGACGGCGATCCGGAACGTCTGCCCCATCCGCGCGTCGTCGGTGAGCAGCACCCGGTTGGGGGCGTTGAAGCCGGCCACCACCTGACCACCGGCGTCGCCGAGGGCGACGGGAAGCCGCCCGTCGACCCACACCTCGGCGTAGTCGTCGACCACCACCTCGAAGACGACGGTGCACCCGATGGGGTCGAGGTCCCCGATCCGCTCCGGAACGGTCACGCTCAGCCGGTACCAGTTGAAGCAGACCCTCCCACCGGCCAGACGCAGCCGGGTGTCGGCGGGGGAGAGCACGCGCCAGTCCGAGTCGTCGAAGTCGGCGGCTCCGCCGTGCGGGAGCACGTCGAAGGTCCGGTTCGGGGTGTCCCCCGGGCCGAGCGGGTCCGTCGGCGAACCCACCTCGACGAAGTCGATCTCCTCGACCCGTGCGTCGCTGTACCGCCAGGTCGTCCCGGTGGATGCGGCGCCCTCGTCGGTCTGCAGGTCGACCACCGCGGCCGGGGCGCCGGGAAGGAGCTGCGTCGGTCGGGGGAGGTTGCCCGTCGGGGTGTGGCTGATCGGTAGCGGGGGAGCTGCCATGGCTACGCCACGACCTTGGTCACGAAGTACAGGAACGGGTCGGTGACGTCGATGAACTGGTGCGGCACACCGTTCGGCACCACGAGGACGTCGCCTTCGCGGAGGTCGTGCGCGGTCCCACCGTCGATGGACTCGGCGCGCAGCTCACCCGGGCCGACCTCACGAGCGGAGCGCATCGTGCCGCCGGTGACCACCGTGGCCCTGCCTTGCACGACCCGCATGACGTCGACCACGGCGGCGTGGTACTCGACCGCTCCCGGTGCGGCGCGCCGCCCGGCGTCGACCTTGTAGCGGTCGGTGTCGAGGAGCAGGCCACCCTGCCGGAACCTCTCGTCGAGCTCTTCCGCGGAGATGTGGAGGGCATCCTGGACGCCCGCGCCGGAGGCGGCTCGCTGCCCCGCGTCCCGGCCGATCTCGGCCAGCTCCTGGTCCTCGTCCGCGGAGGACGCGCCGCTCACGCCGACCGCACCGACGACGTGGCCGTCCACCACGATCGGCATGCCGCCCTGCAGGGGCACGGCGCCGGCCAGGTGCAGGGCCGAGGGGCGCCCGCCGGAGGCCTGCCGCTCGAAGTCGCGGCTGGGCCGACGGTAGATCGCCGCGGTGCGCGCCTTGTCGGTGGCCACGGCCACGCTGGCCACCTGCGCCGCGTCAGGACGCCAGAGGTGGACCAGGTCGCCGCCGGCGTCGACCGCCGCAGCAACCGGGGACACGCCGCGGGCCGCGGCCGCGTCGGCGATCGCCTGGACGGCAACCTGCGCAGCTGCGCGGCTCAACGCCGGCACCTCGCGCGCGCTCACCGCCGCGGCGGCGCCCGCCGCGGAGACCGACTCGTCCTGGTCCGGGGTCTCGCCGCTGGTGCCGATCGCGCCGACCACCTCGCCGTCGACGGTCAGCGGCACACCGCCCGTGAGTGCCCGGGCGCCGTGCAGGGCCAGCGCACCGAGCCGCCCGTCGCTCACCTGCTGCTCGATCTCCCGACTGGGCCGGACGAAGATCGCGGCGGTCCGGGCCTTGTCGATGGCCACCTGGTCGCTCGCGGCCTGGGTGCCTTCGGTGCGCCGCAGGGCGAGCAACCGCCCCGACGCGTCGACGATCGCGATGACGACCCGGTAGCCGTGCTCCGTCGCGTGCTTCTCCGCGGCGGTCAGCACGGCGTCGACACCGCCGCCGTCCAGGACCTTGCGCGTGCCGACCGTGGTCATGGCGGTCACGCTCCTCTCGTGTTCAGGACGGCCACCCAGACGGCCGTGTCCGCGGTGATGAAGAGCCGGTCGCGATCACGACCGCCGAAGGTGAGGTTGACCGCGCCGCCCGGGACGGCGATGCGGCCCAGCAGCGTCCCGTCGGGGGTGAGCAGCCGGACGCCGTCGGCGCAGCACACGTAGATGCGGCCGTCCTCGTCGACGGCCAGCCCGTCGGGGGTGCCCGTGCTGGTCACGTGGAGGACCCGCCGGGAACCGAGGGCGTTCCCCCCGACGACGTCGTAGGCGTAGACGTGGTGAGGCCGGTCCGGGTAGAAGCTGCCCGGCTCCTGCACCGCCCCGCTGTCGGCGACGTAGAGGATGGCCTGGTCAGGGGAGAAGACCAGCCCGTTCGGCTTGTCGAGGTCGTCCGCGACCATCTGCAGCCGCCCGGTCACCGGGTCGCACCGGTACAGCGCATCGGGCAGCTCGGGGGTCGGCCGGAAGTGCTGCAGGTGGCCGTACGACGGGTCGGTGAACCAGATGGTCCCGTCTCGGCGCACGACGACGTCGTTGGGGGAGTTCAAGCGACGCCCGTCGCAGTCCTCGACGACGACCGTGGTGGCGCCGCTCCGGGGGTCCAGGGCGGACAGCCGCGCCGGGGAGTCCGGACTGCCCTGCTCGCAGACCAGCAGGCGGGATCCCCACACGGTCATGCCGTTCGGCATGACGGCAGTCCCCGGCACGGCCCTTCCCCGCTCGGCTCCGAGGTCCGCCCGGTCGCCGTCGAGACCGATCCGCCTGATCAGTGCCGCGGGCGGCCGGCCGCTCGGCACCGTGGTCACGTAGAGCGCGTCGTCCTCGGGACGGTAGGTCGGGCCCTCGTGCGCGTCGCACCGGGCCAGGACGGACAGCGCCGGACGGGCGCCGACGACGGCGGCGAAGCCGGCGTCAGCGGGGACGAAGGCGTCCGCCAGCAGGCCGGTCACCGGAGGCCGATCCGGTCCGCCGCACCCTCCGCGGTCCGGACTGTGCTCCGCTCGGTGTCACGGTGACTCACGCTCGCGCCCCTTCCCGTGCACGCCGCCGGTCGGCGGTCCGTACGGGTGCTGTCCAGGCTCGATCGCGGGCGTTTCGCGTGCTGGCCTGTCGCTGCGATCGCCGCGAGGGCGGCCCGCGCGGACGACAGCGTCGGTGCGGTGTCGTCCTGCGTGACCGGCACATCCGCCGCCTGCCCGTCCCGCCGTCGCAACGCCCGTTGGATCGGGGATGGGTCCGGAACCCTTCATCACCACCGGGCGCTCTCGCCCTTCGAGCGCCCCGACTCGTCGGGCCCCCACGTCCACGCGCGGCAGTGGGAGCCGGGGCTTGCGGTGGGCCGGGACGAGCGGAGAGCTCGGCGGCCCGGTCGTGTAACCACCGCGCTGGTGCTCCGACTCACGAAGTGGAAAGGCAGCGTCGCCACGGGCAAGCGTCGAAGACGGTCAGGAGTGGTGGTCATGTCCAGCAGCACGAGCAAGGGGTCCGGGCTCCTCGAGCTGGCCCGCCGCGAGCAGGGCGCCGTCGAGGTGGCGCTGTTCTGGGACCAGCGCACCAGCGACGCGGTGGTCGTCGTCTGGAACTGGAGCTCCGGGGTGTGCCTCCAACTGCAGGCCGATCCCGATCGGGCCGGCTACGCCTTCGCGCACCCCTACGCCTTCGCGGCCGCCTCCGGCGTCCCGTCGGGCGACATCCTGCAGGCCGCCTGACCCTTCGACGCCCGGCGCGGCGCCTGCCTCACCGAGTGCGCCTGTCCCGACACCGAACACCCAGCGGAGGACACCGGTCATGACCCGTGCCGATGAAGTCGCCGACCGCATGGAGCAGCCGGCCACCCGCTCCGGCAGACCCCGGGACCGCCTCCCGGTGCGGCGCAGGCGATGGGGGTGGCTGGCTGGCGCGCTCGCCGTCCTCGCTGCCGCGACGTTCGTCTGGTTCCAGCCCCAGAGGCTCCTGTACGACCAGCGGGTCGACGAGGTGCTGCCCGGCGTGGCCGCCACGGAGTCGCCGGCTGCGGGATCGCCCGCCTCGACAGCGGCGGCACGGCCCCTGCAACTGGCCTCGGGCAGCTTTGCTTCCCGCGAGCACGAGACCGTCGGCACCGCTCGCCTCCTCCGCCTGCCCGACGGCCGGGTGATGGTCCGGTTCGAGGGGTTCGCCACGTCGAACGGCCCGGTGCTGGTCGTCTGGTTGACCAAGAACCCGGCCCTCGGCCCGGACGAGGCCTTCGACGACGACCACGTCAGCCTGGGCCCGCTCAAGGGCAACGTCGGCAACCAGAACTACGCCGTCCCCTCCGACGTCGACAGCACCGCCTACACGAGCGTCGTCGTCTGGTGCGATCGCTTCGACGTCCCCTTCGGCGCGGCCGACCTCGACCCGTCGACGTGACCGCGGCTCGCCGGGCCGCGGGACGAGCAGACCTCCTGGAGGAGTCATGCCTGACCTGTCAGGAACACCAGCTCGCGACTACCCCGTCATGGCCGCCGAGGCCGGCCGCATCGAGCCGGCACCGCGGCGGGTGAGGGCCACCCTGGGTGGCCGCACCGTCCTCGACTCCGTCCGTGCGCGCTATGTCTGGGAGTTCCCCTACTATCCCCAGTACTACATCCCGCTGGAGGACGTCGACGACGCGGTGCTGGTCGACGAGGGCCGAGAGCTGCGCCTCCAGCGCGGTGCGGCCCGCCGGTACGGTCTGCGGGCGGGGAGCCAGGAACGTCCAGCCAGCGTGCGCGTCTACGGCGCCGACGCGGTCTGCGGGATCGCCGGCACCGCCCGCTTCGACTGGGACGCCCTCGACGCCTGGTACGAGGAGGACGAGCAGGTCTTCGTCCATCCCCGCAATCCGTACGTGCGGGTGGACGCGCTGCCGTCGCACCGCCACGTCCGCGTGCACCTGGACGCTCACCTGCTCGCCGACACCACGAGGCCCGTGCTGGTCTTCGAGACCGGTCTGCTCACCCGCTACTACATCCACCGCACCGATGTCGCCCTCGAGCAACTCGTCGGCACCGACACGCGGACGGCATGCCCGTACAAGGGAGTCACCTCCGACTACTGGTCCCTGCGGGTCGAGGGTGAGACCCCGAAGGCCTACCAGGACATCGCCTGGTCCTACTCCTTCCCCACCCGACAGCTCCTGCCGATCGCCGGCCTCGTCGCCTTCTACAACGAGAAGGTCGACATCGAGGTCGACGGTGTGACCCTGCCCCGAGCGCACACTCGCTTCGTCTGACCCGGGCAGCTGCGCGACCGGCACCGACTGGGTGCGGCGCCGGCATCCCCGACCGCGGCCCAGGCAGCACCATCCTGGACGCCGCACTCGACACGCAGCGGATGCCGCCTGCCGCAGCTGCCGATCCCGAACCGCAACATCCGGACGCCGTCGCAGAGGACTCGCACAGGAAGGGACCGGACATGTCGTCGCACACCCCGGCCGTCCACAGGGACTGAACCTGCGCGGGCGGCGCCGCAGACACCCGAACGTGCAACGTGTCGCGGGAGACCTGTGAACGGTGCCTGCACCACCGCGGGTGACGGGGATCGGATCCGCACGATCAGCCTGACGGCAGGGGATCCCTGCGTCACCTCTCCCTGGTCAGAGGGCTCTTGCTCCCGATCCTGCCTTCGACGTGCCTTCGTTGACGCGGGCGACGAGGCACATCCGGACCGGGCTCCGGCCGTGCCACCGGCCATCGGAGGGCAGCTCCTCGGCGGTCAGCTCGCCGGTGAGCAGCGCGGCGGGCAGCGGGAAGTCGTCGGCAGTGCCGCGCACCCCGGCCGTCGAGGTAGGTGTCGAGGTCGGCGCGGCGGGCCGGGTCCCGGTGGGCGCGAGCCCCCTCCCCGGTGGGTCGCTCGTCCTCGCCGAGCATCGCCACGATCGCCCGGTCGGCCAGCCGCGGCACCACCAGCTCGGCGAGCCTCGTCGCCGACTCGCGGCTGTCCGGCGTGCTGATCAGGGCCTCGCTCACCTCGGCCAGGAAGCGCAGCCGGTCCCGGTCCGCATCGTCGTCGTCGAACTCGTCGTCGTCGGCAGCAGGAAGCTGTGGAACATCCTGCCGCCCAGCTCGGGGAGCGCGATCCAGATGTTGCGGTCGACCGGCTCGGCCGGGCTCCGCCGCAGCAGCCGGGCGGCGGCGGACGCACTCCCCACGACTCCTGTGCGCGGTCCGGCGGCCGGTCATGTCCCGGGTGATCCGCACGGCACAGCACGACGTCGTGCCACCCGCCGCGGCGCTGACCTCCACGTGCCCACCGGCGGCCCCTCGGCGGGGTGGACCGCGGATCCTCGGCGTCGGCCGGTCGTGGCATCGATGACCTGCAGGGACGCGGGCGGCGCCGACGACATCGAGCGGCTGCTGCTGGCTTTCGCGGAGCTGGCGTCCGGCGGACCGCGGCCCGGCCGGCCGCCGGTGCGGGTGACCGCCGAGACCGCCGGCACCGGGCGGCTGCTGCATGTCAGCGACGCCACCGTCGACCGGTCACCCACCCCGGCCGTCGACCGGGGCGCCGCCCACGGCGGCCTCGGCCCCCACCTGGCCCCCGGCCGGCCCTCGCGGGCCGAGCTGGTGGCCGATCTGTCCCGGCGGGACCTGGACGCCTGCACCAAGGGGATGGACCGGGCCGAGCCCGAACGGGGGTCGGCGGCCGAGGCCCTCGCCGGGTGCTCGCACACCTGGTGGCCCTGGCTCCCCGGTACGGCCTGCTGGTGCTGCAGCCGCCGAGGAGGTCGTGGGGGACCGGCTGCTGGAGCAGGCCCGCAGCACCGAGGACCGGCTGCGCGCGCTGGTGCGCCGCGGCCAGGAGGCCGGCGAGTTCCGCGTGGACCTTCCCGCGGACCGGGCCGTCGTCGCCCTCGCCTGGCTCATCGTCGGATCGGCGGATGCCCTGCGCACCCGCCGCGTGGCGCCGGCCGACGCCCAGCGGTCGGTCACCGAGACCGCGCCGGGCGCCCTGTTGCGGCGCTGAGCCCCACCGACCGGGGCCCGATGCAGGCCCTTGCACCGTTGGCGCTCGTGCCACGGACCGCGAGATCACGTGCATCTGTGCACCCGTCGCCGTGCGAAGGAGAGAGGAAGCGGGTACCCGGACCGCTCGGGTGAGGGGAGGGGCTGTGGAGGAGTCCGTGCCGGCCGGTCGTGGTCGTCGGGCACGGTGGCTGCTGCTGGGCACGGCCCTGGTGCAGGCGGGGAGCCCCCTGGTCGCCGGGTTCGACCAGGGGAGCGGGACGGATCCGGTGGTCGTGCCGCCCGGCCCGTTCTTCGCCGTCTGGGGCGTGGTCGTCCTCGGCTCGGTCGCCGCGGCGCTGTGGGGGCTGCCGCTGCGTCGAGCCACCCGGGCGCCGTGGCCGGCGGTGCAGGTACCCGTGGCGCTGGCCCAGATCGGCTTCGTCGTCTGGCTGCTGGCCGCCGCCACGGCACCGGCCCTGACCCTCCCGGTGTTCCTTGTGATGCTCGGCGTGCTGACGTGGAGCCTACGGGCGGTGCTGCGCACACCGGCCGACCGCCTGACACGGGTGCTGCTCGGCGGGACGCTGGGCGTCTACACCGGCTGGAGCGCGGCGGCTGTGTGGCTGAACGCGGCCACGCTGCTGCCCGGTGACGCCACCGCCGCCTGGGCGCTGCTGGTGGCCGGTGCCGCGCTGACCGCCTGCGCGGGGGCACGTCTGTTCGGCGGCCAGTTGGGGTTCACCCTCGCGGCGGGCTGGGCGTTGCTGGGCGTCGCCGTGTCGACGTCGGGTGCCGGCGAGCCCGGCCTCGCAGCGCTCGCGGCGGCGGGCCTGGCCGCGGTGGCGGTCACCGCGCTGGCGTCGCGGAGGGCCGCTGTGCAGGCCTGAGTAGCCTCCGGGACCAGCGAACACCGGTGGCCATGCTGATCGATGTCGCGGGCCCGGGAGTCCGTGACCGGAGCGGCCGCTGCGGGTGACGTCCCACCAGCTACACCACCGGGCGGGACGTCACCCGCCGGTGATCGCGATCGAACTGCACTCCTTACCGGGTCCTGAAGTGCCCTCGACCTCGTGACCGGCCATGGCTGGCTCGCCGGCTACGAGGCGGGGGTGTGACGTCGAGGAACTGCGCGGTGTGGTCGTGTCCCACGTGCTCGTCGAGCGCCGCCCGGTCGGCCCGGGTCTCGAGGCCCAGGATGCGGTCCGGGCCCCCGAGGTCGTCACCGAACGAGTAGGCCAGGCGCCGCGGGTGGCGGTGGCGACGGCGCGGGCTGCCGCGACGAGCTCGTCGCGGCGGTGGTGTCTCCGATGGCGATGCGCACGGCCTCAGTCCTCGATCAGGGCCAGCTGCTTGTTGATCTCGCGTGCGTTGGAGTGGCCGGCGGCCCTCTGCAGGGAGGGCGTGTGGGCGACCACGACGTCCGGCATCGGCCGCAGCGGCGCGGGGTGTGGTGGAAGACCCTGTCGAGCAGCCACGCCCGCTGGACCCGGCGTGCAGTGTGCGGCTTGCGCGGCTCCTCGTAGGACTGCGGGGCCTGGCGCACGGCGCCGAGGTCGGTCAGGACGCCAACACGTCCTGTGTCGCGGACGACAGCCGGTAGGTCCGAGCCCCGGTCGAGGGAGACCAGGACCATCGGCGGGTGGATCGACAGGGAGGCGGAGGCGCTGACCGTTGCAGCATCGCGTGATCGGCGCCGTCCGTTACCGCTCCTCGCACGAGGGCTGTCCGTCAGCAGCGAGCGTGGCCCGCAGGAAGCCGCTGACCGCGGCGAGACTCGCCGGCTCCTCGAAGCCTGGGTCCTCGTGGTTGGCACCGTGCAGCAGCCACAGGCTCGCCTCGGCGCCCTGCGCGCGCAGCGCCTCGTACAGGCGGCGGCTGTGCTGGGACGGGATGAGGCCGTCGCTGTCTCCGTGGACCAGGAGAAAGGGCGGCGCTCCGGCGTGGGCGTGGGTCACCGGGCTGGCCGCGCGGGCCTGATCCGGCCGGGACGCCGCAGCCTCCACGCCCAGCAGCCGCGCCTCGTGCGGCGGCTCCGGCATCGGTCCGCTCAGGAACGGCGGTCGCGGCCCCTCGGGGACGTCGGTGGACATCCGGAGCAGGTCCGACGGGGCGAACCACGGGACGACGGCCTGGATGGAGGAGTCACCCAGTTCGGCGTCCCGTTCGTCGTGGACGAGGGCCACCAGAGAGGCGAGGTGGCCGCCGGCCGAGGCGCCCCACGCCCCGATCCGGCCGGCGTCCAGGCCGTACTCGCCGGCGTGTGCCCGAAGCCACCGGATCGCTGCACGGACGTCGTCGAGCTGTGCGGGGAAGACGGCCTGACCGCTGAGCCGGTACTGGACCGCGGCCACCGCGACGCCCGTGCGGGCCATGGGAACGAGACGTTCCTCGGCCCGATCCGTTCGGGAACCACGCATCCAGCCGCCACCGTGCAGCCACAGGGACAGTGGAGCGGGACGGGCGTCGGGAAGGTACAGATCCAACCGGAGCTCGAGCCCGGCCACCTCGGCGTAGACGACGTCGCGGTACACCGTCACCCCGTCGACCGGACGGTGACCCTCGGCAGGCTCACCCGGGTTGCCGGGCAGGGACGGCGTCCCGAGAGGGGACTTCGGGAGGTCGGGCGTCGTCATGCGTTTCCTCATCGCTCAGGCTCGTGCTGTCTGTCGTGTGACGGATCCCACTCGCAGTCCCCGGAGCCGTCCCACGGAGCTGGACGGCGGCAGCCAGTGACGGGAACACCTGCCTGCCTTCGGCGACCGGTCTCTCTCCGGTGGTGGTGCTGCCAGCAGCACCTCTCCGGGGAGTGGGACGGATCTTGTTCAGACGAAGGTGACCCCGCCGTCGACGACCAGTGTCTGACCGGTAATGAAGTCGCTCCGGCGGGAACACAGGAAGGAGACCGTGGGCCCCAGGTCCTCGGGGACCATGGGGCGCGGGATGGCCCGTCTGCCGGCGGATGCGGCGAGGTAGTCGGGATCGTTGAGCGCGCGGGTCGCCTCGGTCTCCACCAGGCCGGGGGCCACGGCGTTCACCGTGATGCCGTCGGCCCCCACCTCCCGGGCGACGCTCCGCGTCAGGGCGATCACCGCTCCCTTGGACGCGGTGTAGTGGGCGAAGTACGGGACGCCCATGTGCACGGTCGAGGACGCCATGTTGACGATGCGCCCCCAGCCCTGCCGCTTCATCACCGGGTGGACGGCGCGCATCCCGAGCCAGACGCCGCGGGTGTTGACCGCCATGACCCGGTCCCAGTCCTCGACCGCGATGTCGGTGAAGGGGGTCTTCCCGCCCAGGTCGTGGTAGACCCCGGCGTTGTTGACCAGGGCGTCGACGCGGCCGTGGCGTTCGACGACGGTGTCCACCAGGTGGCTCCATGCCGCTTCGTCGCCGACGTCGGTCCGGACGGAGGACGCCTCGAGCCCGGCCGCGGTCAGTTCGTCCACGAGGGCAGTCCCGTCGGCCAGGTCGGCGACGACCACGACCGCGCCCTCCGCGGCCAGGTGCCGACACAGGGCTGCGCCGATACCGCGCGCACCACCGGTCACGACGACGACGGTGCCCGGGTCCACGGTCGCGGGGGATGGCTCGGTCACGGCGTCCTCCTGGTGGTCGTCCACGCTGTGGTGGTCACTCGACGGTCCTCCCGGTCGCCGTCGCCGACGACCGGCTGCGCGCGGCGTGTCACTCGGCCGGCAGGAGCGCGTCGAGGTCGGCCGGGGTGTCGAGGATCCCGTAGCGGGCACCGACCTCCGACATGTACTCGAACGACTGCCGTTCCAGTTCCTGCGGCCACGTCGCCAGCGTGATGGCGTCGGCGAGCTCGGGGCTCAGCTCGGTGTAACTGCCCAGGATCCCGCGCGCCTCCTCGGGGTTCTCGGTGGCGTAGGCGAACGACTCCTGCAGGCCGGCCACGAAGGCCTCCACCAGCTCGGGGTCGGACTGCGCGGTCTCCTCGGAGGTGAAGTAGGCGCCGATGAGCAGGGGCTCCTCCTGGGCCTCGGCGAACACGTTCGACAGGCAGCGCGCCCCCTGCTGCAGCGCGATCGTCTTGAACGGCTCGACGGAGGTGGCGGCGTCCACCTGTCCGCCGGCGATGGCCTGCGGGACGTCGGGGTGGGCGATCTCGAGGAACTCGATGGTCGAGGAGTCGGCTCCGGCACGGTCGACGATGTCACGGATGACCGCGACGTTGATGTTGTTCAGCGTGTTGGTGCTGACCCGCTTGCCGGCCAGTTCGGCGACGGACTGGAGCGGGCTCCCCGGCGGCACCAGCACGCAGCCGAAGTCGGTCGAGGGGTCGCCGGTGGACGCGTTGCCCGGTGCGACGACGCGGAGGGGAAGCCCGGCCTCCCGGCCGACCATCAGGGACAGGGTGTTGCTGAAGGCGAAGTCCTGCTCGCCGCTCACCACGGCGGGCACCAGCGCGGCGCCGCCCTGGCCGGTCACCAGCTCGACGTCCAGCCCGCGGTCGGAGAAGAAGCCCTGGTCGACGCCGAGGTAGAGGGGGGCGACGTCCGCGATGGGGATGACGCCGACGGTGACCTGGCGGGGGGAGTCGACGGTCCCGGCGCCGCTGGCTTCGCCGTCGTCACCGCCTCCGCAGGCGGCGAGCAGCACCGAGCACGACAGGAGGACGGTCAGGCGCAGACGTGACATGGAGAGCCTCTCGACGGTGGGCGGATCGCATGGCGTGTGTGGTGCGGGTGACGGTCGAGCCGGGGTGGAGCGGACTCCGGCGGAGGCGTTCAGGCGGTGCCGGACGTGGGGTGCGTGAGGACGGCCTCTCGCGCGCTCGCTGACCGGACGGCCGGGATGACCCGGTCGCGGAACAGTCGCACCGAGGAGAGCACCGAGTCGACGTCCAGGGAGCCCCACGCGAAGGCGCCGGCGAGGTAGTTGATCTCCCCGACGGTCGTCGCCTCGGTGACCTGGGAGGCGACGGTCTCGGGGGACCCGATGAACAGCTTGCGCTCGGCCACGAGCTGGTCGAAGTCGAGCGGGCCGGTGAAGCGGTCGCTGCCGTGCAGCCGCCACAGGTGGGTGAAGCTCTCGTAGTGGGCGTCGAACGCCGGCCGGGCGATGGCGGCGGCCTGCTCGTCGGTCGGGGCGACGAGGACGTGGCGCAGCATGCCGAAGCGCGGCGTCACCCCGGGCAGGCTGTAGCGGACGGTGCCGCGCTCGGCGGACTCCCGGAAGTGGGTGAAGAAGACCCGGCTCTGCTCGCGGACGACGTCCAACGGCGGGGAGGCGAAGCCGAACCCGAACAGCACGTTGTAGCCCTGGTCGCCCAGCCGGGGGATCGAGGCGGCGTTGGACGACGGGTACCACAGCGGCGGGTGCGGGCGCTGGTACACCGGCACGTGCAGGGGGATCTCCTCGCCCGCAGCCCCCTCGGCGCTGGGACGGCGGAACCGGCCGGTCTCCATCGCCTCGACGATGGCCGGGAACAGCTCCTCGAAGCGCTCCGCGGTCTCCGGCGCGGTCAGCCCGAACATGGCCGCCTCGATGGGGGAGGAGCCCTTCCCGACCCCGACGTCCAGCCGGCCGTGGCTGAGCTGGTCGAGCATGCCGATCTCCTGCACCAGCCGCAGGGGGTCGTACAGCGGCACGATGAAGGTGGTCGGTGCCAGCCGGATGCGCTCGGTCTCGCGGGCGGCGGCGGCGATGAACACCGACGGGGACGGCGCCAGGCCCAGCGGCGTCCCGTGGTGCTCGGCGATGTGGTAGGTGGAGAACCCGCTCCGGTCGGCCTCGGCGAGCACCCGCAGCCGGGCGTCGTAGACCTCGGCGGCCGTCATCCCGGGGTGTGCGTCGATCCAGTCGAAGAGACCGAACTCGAGGTCGTGCAGGGAGTCCCGGTCAGCCGGCTGTGTGGACATCGTCGTGGGCCCTCCTGGGTGGGGACATGGACAGGCGCGCGAGCGGTCGAGCGGGGGCTCGTTCGGGCGGGGCTGCCGACACTGCGGTAGATGGATCGGCCTGTCGGCCGCGTCTCATCAGGGCCCGTCGTGTGACGCGGCTCATTGAACAGGTCGAAGGTTCGTACGTCAACAAATCTTCAAAGCCCGGCCTCACGGAGCGGCGATGAACTCCTCGAGGAGCTCGAGGAAGGCCGTGGTCTTCGCCGGGGGCAACCGGTCCCTGAGCGCCTTGGCGAGTTCCTGCACCCGCGGTTCGACCGTTCCGTACAGGACCCGACCGCTGTCGGTGAGCCGCAACTCGAAGCGGCGGCCGTCCTCGGTGGACCGCTGCATGGTCAGGTGACCGGCTGCCTTCAACCTGTGGACCACGGCGTGCGTGCTCGCCGGGTCCAGCGCGGTCAGTCGGGCGACGCTGGCCTGGTCGAGAGGCTCGTGGCGAGCCAGGGTCGACAGGACGGCGTACTGCACCGACGAGACCGGGCCGGGCACATAGCGCGTCCACATCTCGTTGTGCACCTGACTGGCCCGGCGGATCAGGTGGCCGGGCAGGTGGGCGAGGTGAGGGGCGACAGTCTGTGCCGCCCGATCTTCGCTGATCGCCACAGGCCGAGTCTAAGGAGCGCCGGCGGCCGACTCCGTCGGAAGGGCCCACGAGGCGAGCAGGTCGGCGCTGGTGACGACCGGCCCGATGGTGGCGGCGAACTCGGCGCAGGCGGTGGCCTGCGGGATCACCCCGACCGTGGCCGTCGCGTCGCCCACGAGCACGGCCAGGTGGCCACGGGACACCGCATCGACGCCGGTGGCCCGGACGCAGACGTCGGAGGTGAGCCCGACCAGCACCAGCGTCGGGCGGGCCAGCGCGCTCAACACCAGCTCCAGCGGGGTGAAGGCGAATGCGGAGTACCGGTGCTTGACGAAGGTGAAGTCCTCGGGGGCGACCAGGTCCCCGTACGGCTCGGCGCCCCAGCCCCCCGCCGCCACGATCGGGTCGGTCTCGGGCTCGATGGTCGTGCCGCCCAGTCCTCGGCGGCGCCACCCCGGGGTGTCGGTCCACCGCGAGTGCTGGGTGTGCACGTGCAGCACCGGGATGCCGGCGTTCCGGGCCGCCGGCAGCAGTGCGCCGATCCGCTCGACGGCGGCCAGCGCCTGCGCGCAGTCCACCCCGCGCCGGCCGAGCGTGCCCTCGGGGTGGCAGTAGTCGTTCTGCACGTCGACGACGAGCACCACAGCCTGATGGGGATCGGTGAGAGCTGTGTCCAACGGGGCTCCAGCCCTGGGAGGGAAGCTGATCTCCGGGCACCCTATGCCAGCGGTGTGCGTCTACTCGGCCGGATCCACCGGAGCCACGACCTGACCGCGATCGCTGGGGGGCTCGAACCGATCGCGTCGAACGGTGCCGGTGCCGCCTGCATCGCTGTCGGCGCGAGGAGCCAGCCATGCCCGCCAGCGTCGAGCCGATACCCCAGCTCTCGCCCGGTCTCCGCAACCCGGGCCGCCACCCTGCCAGCCCGACAGCGGAAGACCGCAGCTCAGAGGCGGTGTCCGGAGAGATCGGGAACGGCCCCTGACCGCCTCCCGAGGCGGTGTGACCACCGCCAGCAGGCACGGTGCCTGCCGCTCGGCCCAGGAGGCGGTCGTCCGTCGGCTGCGCCCCGGACGCCGTCTCCCCTTCCGGTGGTGAGCGTCGGTGGGCTCGGTCGTGAGGGCGGCTGCGAGGACCTGGGCCAGGTGCACACCTTCCGCGTCGGTGCCCTGGGCGATCTGAGTGCGGCAGCTGAAGCCGTCGGCCAGCACGATGGTGTCGATGGAGGCGGCCCGGATGGCGGGAAAGAGTGCGCGCTCGGCCAGGGCCTGCGACACGTCGTAGTGCCCCGGCTCGAAGCGCCAGCTCCCCGCCAGACCGCAGCAGCCGCCGCCGACCACCGTGGTGTCCACGCCGAACTCGGCGAGGACCCGCAGCTCGGCGTCGTAGCCGTGCACCGCCTTCTGGTGGCAGCGCACCTGGCAGACCGCCGCGGCCGCTCCCGCATCGGTCCCCAGGGTGCCGGAGGGGCACGGCCCTCCGGCGTCCAGGTGCCGCGCGGTGAAGGCGCCCAACGTCGTGGCCAGCGTCGGCGACCCGCCGGCGCGGGGATCGTCGGGGAGCATCCCCAGGACCTCCTCCTGGAGCATGACGATGCACGAGGGCTCGAGCCCGATGACCGGGTACCCCGCCTCCAGTAGCGGTTCCATCACCGCGAGCGTGTCGCGCAGGACCTTCTGCGTTCTGTCCAGCCGGCCGGTGGAGTGCCAGGTGAGCCCACAGCACACGCTGTCCGCCGGCAGGACGACGCGGGACCCCATGGCCTCGAGCACCTCGACGGCGGCTCGTCCCGGGGCGTCGGCGGAGGAGTTCGTGAACGTGTCGGGCCACAGCACCACGGTGGGGCGCTCGTCCGTCGGCCCCGCGACCGCACTGTTCCTGCGGCAGCGGCGGCGTCCACCTCGGTCCGCTCGGCGGCACGTCGCCGGCCACCTCCCGGACACCGGGGCCCGGTGCGGCGCTCCCGCACCGGTCGACGATGCGCCCGGCGCTCCGGCGACCTGCGTGGTCAGCGGAGCCTGAAGACGTCCGTCCTGGGCCGGACGGCGGCCGTGGCGGGCCGACGGGCGCGGGGCAGGGCTGCGGCCACCAGCCGGTAGGAGTTCTCGACGAGGTCGCAGACCAGGTCCTCCGCGACGTCCGCACCCGCCCAGACGCTGAGCCAGTGCCGCTTGTCCATGTGGTAGCCGGGAGAGATGTGTGGATGTGCGGCGACCAGCTCCGCTGCGACGTCCGGTTCGCACTTGACCGTGACCACCGCGCGGCCGGGCACCTGGGTGGTGAGCAGGAAGACCTTCCCGCCGACCTTGAAGACGTCCCAGTCCGGGCCGAACGGTTGCTCCCAGGAGGTGGACGCCAGCTCCATGGCCGTGTGCTCCGCGACGTCGAGCAGCGCCTCGCCGTCCATTCCGCCTCCCGTCCACGCTGTCGGTCACATCCGGGCCCATCGCGCGGGCCGCGAGGTCATGAGGTGCCCCGCGAGCGGAGGACCTCGAGTGCCACTGCGACACCGACGACATCGTCGTCCGGTGGTCGGGGGAGCGGCTGGTCGGCTGGAACTCGGTCAGTGTGCCCCCGGTCCGCCCGTGCCCGGACCGCGACCGGGTCGAGCCGTCCGGTCGGCTCGGTGCGGACGGCGCCCCGTCCCTTCACGTGGTGGGCGACGCCGCCCCGCTGGAGGGCCGGTTCCGGCGAGCAGCCCGCCCGTGCACGAGCAGCTCCTGCCGCTGCAGTCCGGCGAAGGGTGAGTGGCCGCCCGTCGCAGTCATGCGGTGATCCGCTCGCATTCCCCGCACCGCGGAACCGTCCGGATGTCGCGCCAGTCCATGTCCGCGATCGCCGTGACGAGCACGCCGCAGATCGATGCTGCCAGGCCGTCCACGACCGGCCGGGCCACCGCGTGAGCCACGTCGACCCTGCGATCGAGGTCCCGGCCGTCTCGGCGCGGGTCGTGCTCCAGGGACGCGACATGCGTGCCGATCACGTACGGGTTGGCCGTCATGCCACAAGGGTCGGCCCGTCAGATGTCGGCACCGCAAACTCCGGGCGGCGATCCGGCGATGGGCCGGGGATGTCGCGGCGTGTCGGGCCGAGCGCTCGACGGCCGTCACGTCCCCCGACGCGCGCCGGAGGAGGGCTGGAGGAGTGCCGGTGCTGCCCGACCTGACGGCGGCATGCCCCCGGCGACCCGGGCGCCGTTCTGCCCGACCTCACCCCGGGCCCGGCGGTGGGGAGGCGGTGGTCATCGCGGTGTCGGCGTGGCCGAGGTGGTCGGCGCGCGGGAGGACGGGCGGTCCGGGCCGCACGCGATCGCACCGGCCGTCCGGACGCCGCCGATGAGCCCCGCGTCACCGCCTGTGCGTCGCTGCCCTCATCCGCGCGCCCCTCCGGTCGCCGCGGGTGGCGCCCGCCCCGGTACCTGCGAGCAGCTGGAGACGCGTACGGGTGCGCTCGACGGCAGCGCGGATGACCGGGGCCCGCTGGTCGTGCGCGCGGGCGTTCGGGCTGTCGGCTCCGTGACGGTGCAGCATGTCCTCGAGCCGCTCGTCGACGTCCACCGCCTCGCCGGCGGGGCTGGTGGTCTGGTCGGCGTAGACGAGGGCGTCGGCCAGCGGCCCGCTGGTGAACCGCCCGTCGTCGAAGCGCTGCAGGTACGGGCCGAGCCCGAGCACCGCCGCGACGAACCGGGCGCCGGAATGGTGCGCGACCAGGCCGGTGAGGAGTGCGGGCCAGTGGTGGTCGGCGAGGTGCCAGGCTCCGTCGAGCGGGTGGAAGCCGCTGCGGCGCAGCGGTGTGGCGTAGCCGATGTCGTGCAACCACGCGGCCGCGATCAGCACCGGCCGATCACCGGGGTCGACGGCCGGCGCTGCGGTGGTCGCCCGGTGGGCCACGGCCTGGGTGTGACGCCACCGGTCGCCGAGGTCACCGAGCAGGTCGCCGGCGAGGTGGCGGGCACCGGCCACCAGAGGATGGGCGTCCAGCGGGTCGGCTGCTCCCCGGGCAGCAGCCGGGTCCGCGCCCGCGAGGGGATCGGGCATGGCCGGACCGTACGCCGCCGGGCACCACGGCCACGCCGCGGTCCCACCGGCGGAACTGCGGGGTTCCGTGCGCACGGGTCGCCTGCGGTGTCTGGCCCGGGAGGTGGGGAGCTGGTCGTCTCCGCGTTGCTGTCCGTTGGTCCATCGGGGGCCGCCGTGTCGCCGTGCCTGGTCAGGGTCGACGGCACGTGCTCCCTCGACCCCTCGCGCAGAGCCCGACCCTGCTCGAGTTCCTGGAGACCGAGCTGCTGCGGACGGCACGCCGGCCCACGGACGACGAGGTCGCCGAGCTCCGGGCGATCAACGCCGAGATGGCGCGGTCGGCGGCGGCGGGTGACCTCACAGTGGTCAACCGGCTGAACAGCGACCTGCACCTGCGGACGTTGCGGTTGTCGCCACCGGATCTGTACCTGGCGGAGGCGGAGCGCTGCTGGGCCTCGTCGGCGCCCCGTCGCATGCTGCACGTCGCGACCACGGACGCAGCCGGGATCACCGAGGAGCACGAGCAGCTGGTCGACGCCCTCGCGGCTCAGGACCGGGCTCTGACGCTTCGCATGACGGCCGCGCACCGCGGACACAGTCAGGACGCGGCGCGACACGCCCTCACGGGCATCGACCAGCCTGTGCGCCTCGCCACCGGCTGACCGCGCGCGGTCGATCGGGGCGAGAACGGCTCTGGACCCACCGGCTCGGGCTGACGTTCCTGTCAGACCTCCTGAGCGCTGGTCACGCACAGCCACGGGTGAGCGGTCGCCCGAAGGGCCGGGTCGACAGCGGCCGGGGCAGCGGTCCTCGACCACCAGCACGGCGGTCTCGGACGGTGCGCCGTTCCGGTGCGCGGACCCGGCCGTCGAGCAGTGAGCGCTCCAGGGCGGAAACCACCGCCGGACCTCCTCGGCGGCGACTGATGCCCCAGGACGCGGCCGTCCGCGAGATGGTGGATCCCCAACCGGGGGAGGCGGCACAGATGAGAACGGTCGCGATCGCCTGTCAGGGCGGTGGCAGCCACACCGCGTTCACCGGCGGAGTGCTGCAGCGTCTGCTGGCCGACACCGACCACCGGGTCGTAGCGCTGTCGGGCACCTCGGGTGGGGCGGTCTGCGCTCTGCTGGCCTGGTACGGCCTGCTCACCGGTGGCGCGGTCGAGGCCGGCCGGCTGCTGGAGCGTTTCTGGGAGGCCAACGCGGCGACCACGGTGAGCGGGAAGGTGGCGAATGCCTGGCTGGTCGGTCTGGCCCGGCTGGAGGGACGGGTGTCGCTCCCGACGGTCAGTCCCTACGCCTATCCGGACGTCGTCGGCGGCGCCTTCACCGAGTTGCTGACCGATCACGTGGACGTCGAGCGGCTGGCCCGGCTGCAGGAGTCCCCGCCGGAGGACCAGCCGCTGCTGCTGGTCGGCGCCGCCGACGTCCTCACCGGCGCCTTCACGGCCTTCTCCAGCCGGCGCCGGGAGATCACCGTGAACGCCGTGCTCGCCTCGGCCGCCGTTCCGCTGCTCTTCCGCGCCGTCGAGGAGCAGGGCCGGTACTACTGGGACGGGCTGTTCAGCCAGAACCCGCCGCTGCGCGAGCTGCCCGACGCCCGCCCGGACGAGCTCTGGGTCATCCGGATCAATCCGCGCGGCCGGGCCACCGTGCCCAAGACGGTGGGCGACATCGCCGACCGGCGCAACGAGCTGGCCGGCAACCTCTCGCTGGAGCAGGAGCTGTACTTCATCGGCAAGGTCAACGAGTGGGCCGATCGTCTCGGAGCCCCGTACCGGCGCATCGAGATCCGTGAGCTCACGCTCGATCTCGGCATCGACCTCGATCTGGCCAGCAAGTTGGACCGCCGGCCGGCGTTCATCCGCCAGCTGTTCGAGGCGGGTCGGAAGCAGGCGGAGGAGTTCCTGGCCGGGCTGCCCGGCTGACGGCCGGGGCCGGCGCAGGAAGCGCTACAGCAACCGGTCCAGCCGCGCCGTTCGGGTGAAACCGTACCCGGCGGGACGGACCGTGGACGCTACGCACCTGTGACCTGGGCAGATGGCACATCCGCGGGGGGGGGCGGACCCGGCGGATGTGCCGCGAGGCTCCATCCGCTCCGGGACGGGACCTCGACGGGCGAGTACGTTGCTGGCTGGGCCGCACCAGCGGCTCCTGACAGGTCATCCGGCTGGCCCAGCGGATCACGGGCCACCCGCCACGGGCGACTCACTCCGGGGTCGAGACCCTTCGTCGACCGGCCGGACCCGACCAGAGCGGACCGCCATGAGCCCCGTCCACGACCAGGGGTCGTCTGGACCAATGGACGTCCATGACGCCTTCGCCGAACTCGGCCGGCTGTCCTTCGGCGACACCTCCCTGGACGGGATGCTGCAGAAGGTCGCCGACCTCGCCAAGCGGGTCATCCCCGGCGTCGCGGAGGCCTCGGTCAGCCTGGTGGTCAACGACAAGGCCACCACCGCCGCCTTCACCGGCAAGCTGGCCCTCGACCTCGACGAGTCGCAGTACGGCCGTGGCTACGGCCCCTGCCTGGAAGCGGCCGTCGGCGAGGAGATCCGGGAGATCACCGACGCCCGCGAGGAGGCGCGCTGGGCCGACTACGCCCAGGCGTGCGTCGAGCGCGGCGCGCTGAGCTCCATGTCGGTCCCCGTACCGGTACGGCAGGCCGTCCACGGTGGGCTGGACCTCTACGCGGTCGAGGCCGACGCCTTCGACGACGAGGCCAGGGACGTCGCCCGGGCGTTCGCCTCCTAAGTCGCCGTGGCGGTGCACAACATGCACCTCTACGAGAGCACCCGTGAGCTCGCCGAGAACCTGGACCGCGCCATGCAGACGCGGGCCGTCATCGAACAGGCCAAGGGCATCCTGATGAGCCAGCGACGCTGCACCGCGGCAGAGGCCTTCCAGCTGCTCGCGGCCGCCTCGCAGCGGTCCAACCGCAAGCTCCGCGACATCGCCGAGGCCATCGTCGACGGTGTGAGCAGCATCCCGGGCAGCGAGGCGTAGTCAGGGCCCTCCGGGAGGCTGACTCGATGTCGAACGTGCGGGCGGAGGGCCGGCCGTCGGCGAGGGTGCGGTGGACGGGCGTGCACGTGCAGCTCGCCGCCACCGCACGAGGCGCTCGACGGCCGGAGCGTTCACCGGAGCCGGCGGCTGGTCACGCGGGCCGCGCCTGCGGTGCACGCCCGGTGCCTCAGGGAGACGGCGGTCGGGCCAAGATCCACCGGGACCGCCGCGGTCCAGGCGACAGGCGTGGGCGCGAGGCCGGCGGAGGATCGACACGGGAGGAACAGGGGCGTGGCATTCGACTTCACGGGCAGGACCGCGCTGGTGACCGGCGCGGCATCGGGCATCGGCAGGGCCGTCGCGCTGCGGCTCGCCGCCGGCGGGGCCAGCATCGTCGCGAGCGACCGCTCGGAGGACGGCGCGCATCGGCTGGTCGAGCAGATCGTCTCGGACGGCGGCGCGGCAGTGGCGGCGGTCGGCGACGTGACCGATCCCGGCCAGGTGGAGGGCGCGGTGGCGCTCGCGCTGAGCGAGTTCGGTGGACTGCACCTGGCCGTCAACAACGCCGGGATCGGCGGCCCGCGGGGCGATGTCGCCGACATCGACATCGACGGCTACCGGGAGCTCATGGCCGTCAACCTCGACTCGGTGTTCTTCGGGCTCAAGTACGAGATCCCCCCGATGCTCGAGGCAGGTGGCGGGGCGATCGTGAACATGTCGTCGATCCTCGGGGTCGTCGGCACCCCGGCGGCACTGCCGTACGTCGCCGCGAAGCACGGCGTCGCGGGCATGACGAAGGCGGCGGCACTCGGCTACGCCGCTCGCGGCATCCGGGTCAACTCCGTCCACCCGGGCTACATCGAGACCCCGCTGCTGCAGGCGCTGCCCGCAGAGGCGTACGACGCCCTGGCGGAACGGCACCCGATCGGCAGGCTCGGCACGGCGGAGGAGGTGGCCGAGGTGGTCACGTTCCTCCTGTCGGACGCCGCTGCCTTCGTCACGGGAGCGCAGTACGTCGTCGACGGCGGCTACACGGCGCAGTAGCAGCCGGGCCGTCGCTGCCCGTAGCCGACCCCACAGCGGGGGCCGGAGGTCGAGCAGTCCCGCGCGTCCTACCGGCAGGTGGCCCACCTGCTCGACCTCGGCGTCCCGTGCGAGCGGGTGGCCTCGATGGTGGGGCTCGAGGCCACCGAGATGTCGGTGCGGGTGACCGACCAGGCCATGCAGTTGGACGGCGGCAACGGCTACACCACCGAGCGGCAGGTGGAGCGACACTGGCGTGACGCCCGGCTCACCACGATCGTCGAGGGCACCAGCGAGATCCGGAAGCGGACGATCAGCGCCCGTCTGCTGCCGCGGTCCCCGCTGGTCCGACCCGGGGAGCGCGTCCCGGGCCCCAGCCTCCGGGACGAGGGCCGGTGGGTGGGCAGTCCGCCCAGCCCCGACAGCGGGAACCGCAGCTCGGAGGCGGGTCGGCCGTGATGGCCGGCCCACCTCTCGCATGCGTACGGCAAGGGGGACAGCAACGGGGCCGGAGGACGGCAACGGTCACCGGCGGAGCGCCTCGGGTCCCGATACCGGTGGTCGTCCGTCGTGGACTCGCCGAGCTGCAAGCCACGGGAGGCGCCGACCACTCGGGGACCGCTCCCGGGCTCTCCGGAGTGATCGGCCCGGTGCACCACGGAGGTCCCAGGGCCTGTCCGGCTCGGCTCGCCCGTCCGGTGACCGGGCTAGAAGTCGACGGCGGAGGGCATCGGCTCGGCGTCCGCGACCAGGACCGTGACGCCCTTGTCCCGCAGCCGCGAGACGTCGTCCGCGGACGTGGCCGCGTCGACGACGACCACGTCGAACTCAGGGACGGCGATGTGCGCGTGCAGCGCCCGCTTGGTGAACTTGGAGTGGTCCACCATGAGGACGCGCGTGGCGGCCGCCTCGAACATCGCCCGCTTGACGAGTGCCGCGTCGTGGTGCTGGTGGAAGCAGGTGTCGTCGGTGATCGCCGGTGTGGACATGAAGAGGACGTCGGCGCGCAAGGAGCGGAGGGCGTTGAGCGTGACGCTTCCCATGTACGCGTCGCACCACTGGTAGTGCTGGCCACCCAGGGCGATCAGCGCGATACCCGGGTGCCCGACGAGCTCGGTGATGGCGCGCTGGAAGTTGGTGATGACCGTCAGCGGTTGCCGCTGGGGGAGCATGTGGGCCAGGTGCAGCCCGGTCGTCGAGTCGTCCAGGATCACCGCCTGCCCGGGTTCCACGAGGCCGAAGGCCGCCCGGGCCAGTGCCTCCTTCTCCTGCCGGTTCTCCCGGTCCCGGTACTCCGGGCTCGACTCGAACAGGCTGGTGGCCACGGCGGTCACCACACCGCGTGACTTGCGGAGGATCCCCCGGGCCTCCAACGTGTCGAGGTCCCGGTGCACCGTCATGGTGCTCACGCCGAAGCGCTCGGCGAGCTCCTCGATGCGCATCGACCCCGCGCTGAGCACGAGTTCGGTGATCGCGTCGTGCCGTTCGCTCGGGCGGAGGTGGTGGGGGGCGCGGGGCTGATCGGTGCTTCCCGGGCCTGCGGGCACAGAGTTCCTCCGGACAGACTTGGACATCCTGTCTGCACTCCCTACCACGCGATGGATGTCGGCACGAGTGACGCTCGGCGCCGACGGGAGTGGGGGGGGGGGGGGGGGGGGGGGGGGGGGGGGGGGGGGGGGGGGGGGGGGGGGGGCGCCCCGCCCCCCCCCCCCCCCCCCCCACTGCCGGTGTCACTGCTCGTTCGCGATGTCCCCGGACTCGAGGTTCTGCTCGATCAGTTCCGGGAGGCGCTGGAGGAACGCGTCCTTCTCCGTCGCCACGTTGGCCAGGTACTGGTCGACGTTCTCCGGAGTGATGGGCGGCATGACGTAGGTGTACTGCTTCTCGACCTGCTCGCCGTCGACGACGCGCTTGGCCACGGCCAGGCCCGCGGCGAGCTCCACCCGGCCGTGCTGCAGGGACGAGCCGATGAAGTCGCCGTTCTTGACCGCCTGCAGGCCGTCCTCGATGCCGTCGATGCCGACGACCGGGACGTCCATCCCGGCCTCGTTGAGGGCCTGCACGGCACCGAGCCCCATGTCGTCGTTCTCGGCGACGACGCCGTCGATCTGGTCACCGAAGCTGGAGATCCAGTTCTTGACCTTGTTGACGGCCTCGTCACGCTTCCAGTTCGCGGTGTCCATCGCGAGGATGCTGATGCCCGGGTTCTCCTCGAGGACGGACTGGATGCCCGCGGTGCGGTCCAGCTCCGGGGAGGACCCGAGCGGGCCCTGCAGGACCAGGATGTTGCCCTGGCCGCCGAGCGCATCGGCCATCATCTGCATCTCCTGCGCGCCGGCCGCGACGTCGTCGGGCAGGACGGAGCTGGTGATCGCGGTCTCGTCGGTGAGGGTCGTGTTGACGGCGATCACCGGGATGTCCGCCGCCTGGGCCGCCTGCAGCTGCGGGCCGAGGGAGTCGGCCTGGACCGGGACGATGATGATGGCGTCGACGCCGGCGTTGACCAGCTGGTCGACCTGGCTGGCCTGGGTGGCGACGTCGTTGCCCGCCGAGTTCCACAGCAGTTCGATGTCGTTGGCCTCCGCGTAGGCCTCCATCCCCTCCTGGCCCTGCGTGATGAACGACGACATGTCGTACACGGTCACGCCGACCCGGATGGGGCCCTCACCGTCGGCGTTCACGGACTCGTCACCGGCGCCGCAGGCGGCGGTGCCCAGCAGGAGGACACCCCCCAGGGCGACCGCCCCCCGGCGCATCGTTCCTCGAAACATCGGTTGCTCCTTTGCTGTCGTGCTCGGGACACGGGGCACGGTCGAGCCCCGGGGCTTGGCTGGTGTGCGACCCGGGAGGACCGGGCCGAGGTGGGTCAACTGGAGCGGCGCTTGGTGGCCCACATGTCGACGGCCACGGCGCTGACGATGAGGACACCGCTGATGACCGCCTGCCAGTACGCGGGGACGACGAGGATGTCGAGCCCGTTGTTGAGCGTCTGGATCAGCAGGAGGCCCAGCAGGGTGCCCCAGATGGTGCCGCGGCCGCCCATGAGGCTCGCCCCGCCGATGACGACGGCGGCGATGGCGTCCAGCTCGTACCCGGCACCCAGGTTGGGCGGCCCTGAGATGACGCGGGAGGAGAGGATGATGCCGGACAGGCCGGCGAGGGCCCCGCTGATGACGTAGACGCTGGTGAGCGTTCGGCGGGTGTTGACACCGGCGACCTCGGCCGCGGTCCGGTTGCCGCCGACGGCGTAGACGCGCAGGCCGAAGGCGGTCCGCTTCATGACGGCGCCGAGGACGATGAACCCCAGGACCATGACGATGACCGGCGCCTGCAGGCCGAGGATCTGGGTGTTCGCGATCCGGCCGTACTCGCTCGGCAGACCGTTGATCGGGGCGCCGCCACCGATGACGTACGCCAGACCGGACGCGGCGGTCAACATGCCGAGCGTGGTCACGAAGGGCGCGACGTTGAGTCGGCTGATGATCAACCCGTTGATCAGGCCGGCGAGGATGCCGACCCCCACCCCGGCGGCCACCGCGAGCCACAGCCGCTCCGGATGGCCGAGGACCACCGAGGCGCCGGTCATGGCGCTGAGGGCGATGACGCTGCCCACCGACAGGTCGATGCCGCCGGTGAGGATGACCAGGGTCTGACCGAGGGCGACGAGCGCGAACGGAGCCGCGGCGATGAGGATCGTGCGGAAGTTGGCGGGAGTCGCGAACCGCGCACTCTCGTAGCTGAAGTACGCCATCACCAGCAGCAGGACGATGACCATGGAGTTGCGGATCAGCAGCTCCTCGATCCGCGCCCGGCTCCAGCGAGACGTCGAAGGCGCCTGGTCGGGCGCGGGCAGGCCCGGTGTGGTGACGGTCGTGGATGTGCTCACGGGAGGTCTCCTGGACGGTGTGGGCGGGGACGAGGGGGGCTCAGGCGGCGGACGAGCCGTCGGCAACCGGGGCGACCTGGCCGCTGGCCAGGCGGAAGATCTGCTCCTGGGCGTCGTCCCGGTCGAGGGCGGCCCGGTCGAGCTCACCGGCGATGCCCCCGGCGCGGACGACGAGCACCCGGTGGCTCAACCCGATCAGCTCGGGCATGTCGGAGCTGACGAGGACGACCGCCAGCCCGGAGGCGGCCAGGTCGCGGATGATCGAGTAGATCTCCCCGCGGGCGCCGACGTCCACGCCACGGGTGGGTTCGTCGAGCAGCAGCACGGTGGTGTTGTGTGTCAGCCAGCGGGCGAGGACGACCTTCTGCTGGTTGCCGCCCGACAGCGTCCCGACGGTCTGGTCCAGGCCACGAGAGCGCAGTGAGACCGACTCGGTCGCCTTGCCCACCGCCTCCCGGCGACGCCGTCCCTGGATCCAACCGGCCACGGAGAACGACGACAGGTGCGGGAGACTGCCGTTGTCCAGCACGGACCGCGTGAGGACCAGCCCTGCTCCCTTGCGGTCCTCGGGGACCAGGGCGACGCCGGCTCGGATGGCCTCCGCCGGCGCATTGCGGGTGACCGGGCGGCCGTCGACCTCCACCGTGCCCTCCGCCGAGTGGCGGATCCCGAAGAGCGCCTCGACGATCTCGGTCCGCCCGGCGCCCACCAGGCCACCGAGCCCGAGGATCTCGCCCTTCCGGACGGCGAGGTCCACGGAGGAGCCGCCCCGCTCGAGCCGGAGCCCGGACACCCGTAGCCCGACCTCCGACGACACCGGACCGGTCTCGGGGAACAGGTCGCCGAGGTCGCGGCCGATCATCGCCCGGACGATCCCGTCCTCCGACGTCTCCCCGAGCGGCGCGTCCAACACCAGCTGCCCGTCGCGGAGGACGACGACGGTGTCGGCGAGTTCCTGGATCTCCGCCATCCGGTGGGTCGTGTAGAGCATCGCCACGCCCTGCTCCTTGAGGCGTCGAACGACCGCGTAGAGCCGGTCGACCTCGCGCTCGGGGATGGACGACGTCGGCTCGTCGAGGAAGAGCACCTTGGCCCCCCAGGTGGTGGCCTTGGCGATCTCGACGATCTGGGTCAGGGCCACCGAGAGCCGGTTCATCTTCGTGCGGGGGTCGACGTCGACGTCGAACACCTCGAGCATCTTGCGGGCCTCGGCGATCATCGCGCGCCGGTTGAGCGTCCCGGCCGGCGTCCGACGCTCGCGGCCGACGAAGAGGTTCTCGTAGACCGTCAGGTCCGGGTAGGGCGCCAGCTCCTGCGGGACGATTGCCACACCCAGCTTGCGCACGTGCAGTGGGTCGTGGTGCGTCAGCACGTGACCGTCGATGAGGACCTGTCCGGCGTCCGGCCGCACCTGGCCGGTGGCCATCTTCATCAGGGTGGACTTGCCGGCCCCGTTCTCTCCGGCGAGGGCGATGAGCCGACCCGGGTGCATGGAGAAACTGACCCCGCGGAGCACCGGCACGCCGCCGAAGGCCTTGTGCAGGTCACGCACCTCGAGCGCGGGACTGGTTGCCATGGAGATCTCCCGGAGGGTCTTCCGCCCGCGGCCCCTACCACGTGGCGATGGCGGGAAGGTAACGAGCGCGGTGTGAGATGTAAAGACTGTTGACGGCGGTTGTCACATCTGAGATGTTTCATCGCGCAGCTGCGGTGTTGTTTGCTGCCGGACTCGTGTGATCACGTCCCTTCCTTCTCCAAGGAGAGCCGACCCATGCCCGACGCCACCCCGCCCGTGGACCTGTCGTTCGCCCTGGACGGGAAGGTCGCCCTCGTCACGGGAGGTGCGTCCGGGATCGGCGGGGCGATCGCCTCGGCGTACGCGGCCAAGGGCGCGCAGGTGGCGATCGTCGACCTGAACGGCGAGGTGGCCCAGCGGCACGCCGACGCGGTCGGCAACGGCGCCCGTGCGTTCAGCTGCGACGTGTCCGACCCGGACTCGGTGGAAGCCGCCGTCGCGGCGGCGATCGAGGCCTTCGGGCGCATCGACGTGCTCGTCAACAGCGCCGGGGTCGTCCTGCTCGCACCGGCCGAGGAGATCGGCGTGTCGGCCTGGCGGACGACCCTGGACGTGAACCTGACCGGCACTTTCCTCGTGGCTCAGGCGGTCGGGCGGCACATGCTCGCCGCCGGGCGGGGCACGATCATCAACCTGGCCTCCCAGGCGGCCTCGGTCGCCCTCGACCAGCACGTCGCGTACTGCGCGTCGAAGTTCGGTGTGGTCGGCGTGACCAAGGTGCTCGCCGCCGAGTGGGCCGGCCGCGGGGTCACGGTCAACTCCATCTCCCCGACCGTGGTCCTCACCGAGCTCGGCCGCAAGGCCTGGGAGGGCCCCAAGGGCGACGCGCTCAAGGAGCTGATCCCGACCGGCCGCTTCGCCCTGCCGGAGGAGATCGCCGCCGCCGCCGTCTTCCTGGCCTCCGACGCCGCTCGGATGGTCAACGGCGCGGACCTCCTGGTCGACGGCGGCTACACCATCCGCTGACCGCCGGCACCGGCTCCTGATCCGGACCGGCGGCCCCCGCATCCCTCACACCTCGTCCATGGGAGGACGTCCGTGACCCGCCTCTACGACGACCCGGCCAACTTCACCGAGGACATGGTCATCGGTTTCCTCGACGCCCACGCCGGGCGCGTGGTCGGCGTCCCCGGTGGCGTCGTCCGCGCGACCCGACCCCGGCCCGGGAAGGTCGGCGTGGTCGTCGGTGGCGGGTCCGGGCACTACCCGGCCTTCTGCGGCGTGGTCGGCCCCGGATTCGCCGACGGGGCCGTGATCGGGAACGTGTTCACCTCGCCGTCGGCCGCGGAGGCGGCCTCGGTCGGCCGGGCCGTGGACGCCGGCGCGGGCGTGCTGCTGACCACGGGGAACTATGCCGGCGACGTGATGAACTTCGGGCTCGCGGTGGACCGGCTGCGGTCCGAGGGCATCGACGCCAGGTACTTCGCCGTGACCGACGACGTGGCCAGCGCGCCGGCCTCGGAGATCGCCAAGCGGCGCGGCATCGCCGGTGACTTCACCGTCTTCAAGTGCGCCTCGGCGGCGGCGGAGGAGGGGTACGACCTCGGCGGCGTGGAGCGGGTGGCCCGGCTGGCCAATGACCGCACCCGCACCCTGGGCGTGGCCTTCGACGGGTGCACCATGCCCGGCGCCAAGGAGCCGCTGTTCACCGTGCCCGAGGGGATGATGGGCCTCGGCCTGGGCATCCACGGTGAGCCCGGTGTCGCCGAGCAGCCCATGCCCACCGCCTCGGAGCTCGCCGGGATCCTGGTCGACGGGGTGCTCGCCGAGACACCGACGGGCGCCGGCACCCGCGTCGCGGCGATCCTCAACGGGCTCGGGCGTACCAAGTACGAGGAGCTGTTCATCGTCTGGTCGTCCGTGGCCCGCCGGCTGCGTGAGGCCGGACTCGAGGTCGTCGAGCCCGAGGTCGGCGAGCTGGTCACCAGCCTCGACATGGCCGGGTGCTCGCTCACCCTGATGTGGCTCGACGAGGAGCTCGACCGCTTCTGGCGCGCGCCGGCCGACACCCCGGCATACCGCAAGGGCGCGGTCGGGGCCGAGGACGGCGGTGAGCGCCGCTCGGCCGACGAGGCCGCTGCGAGCGCCGCCGGCACCACCGGAGCCGTCGTCGTGGACGAGGCGACCCGCGACTGCGCCGTGCGCGTCGTGGCCGCGGTGTCGGCGATGGCCCAGGACATGGCGGCGATGGAGGAGGAACTCGGCCGCATCGACGCCGTCGCCGGCGACGGGGACCACGGCCGGGGCATGGTGCGCGGCACCGCGGCCGCCCGCGAAGCCGCCCGCGCCGCACTCGACGCCGGTGCCGGCCCCGGCACGGTGCTCGTCCAGGCGGGCGACGCCTGGGCGGCCAAGGCCGGCGGGACCTCCGGCGTCCTCTGGGGCGCGGCGCTGGCCGCAGTGGGTCAGCGGATCGGCGACTCCGGCGTCCCGACCCCGGGGGTGGTCGCCGCCGCGGTCCGCGACGGCTACGACGCCCTGGTCCGGCTGGGCAAGGCCCAGCCGGGGGACAAGACCATGCTCGACGCCCTGCTGCCCTTCACCGAGGCGTTGTCCGCGGCGGTGGACGGCGGGCAGGACCTGTGGCCGGCGTGGGCCGAGGCCGCGCGGCGGTCGGAGCAGGCCGCCCAGGACACCGCTGCCCTCCGGCCGAGGGTGGGCCGGGCCCGTCCGCTGGCCGAGCGCAGCGTCGGCACGCCCGACGCCGGGGCGGTCTCCCTGGCCGCGTGTCTGCGAACGGTCGGCCGCGTCCTCAGCCAGGCCTGACGGCCGTCGCCCTTCCCAACGACGAACGAACAGAGGAGCGTGCACATGGCCGACCGGCTGAGGATCGTCGTCGGGTCCGACGACGCGGGGCTGCAGTACAAGGAGACGCTGAAGGCGGACCTGCAGGGCGACGAGCGGGTCGCGGAGGTGATCGACGTGGGCGTGGACGTCGACGACACCACCGCCTACCCGCACGTGGCGGTGGCCGCAGCGCAGCTGATCGCCAAGGGCGAGGCCGACCGGGCGGTGCTGGTCTGCGGAACCGGACTGGGCGTGGCGATCAGCGCCAACAAGGTCCCGGGCATCCGGGCGGTGACCGCGCACGACAGCTTCTCGGTCGAGCGGGCCGTGCTGAGCAACGACGCCCAGGTGCTGTGCCTGGGCCAGCGGGTCATCGGCGTCGAACTGGCCCGGCGGCTGGTCCGCGAGTACGTGGGCTACCGCTTCGACCCCGGCTCCGCGTCGGCGGCGAAGGTGGACGCGATCCGCGGCTACGAGGCCGCGACCGGCCGGGCCGACTCCAGGGCGGAGATCGCGCTCGAGGAGGACATCGCCCGGGCACGCTGCGACTGACCTCGATCCGACCGGACCCCGACGCACACGCGAGAGCGAGAGCATGACCGAGAGCAGCACCGCAGCCGCCCCCGGAGGAGCCGCCGTCGACACCGACCGCATCTGGCGGTCGGTCAACACCATCCGGACCCTGGCGATGGACGCGGTCCAGGCTGCTCGTTCCGGGCACCCGGGAACGGCGATGGCGCTGGCGCCGGTGGCGTACACGCTGTGGCAGAACCACCTGCGCTACGACCCGGAGCTGCCGATCTGGGCGAACCGGGACCGGTTCGTGCTCTCGGTGGGACACGCCTCGACGCTGCTCTACAACCTGATCCACCTCTCGGGGGTCGAGTCGGTGAACCCGCAGTACGAGACGCTGGGGCAACCGGCCGTCTCGCTGGACGACCTGCGGCGCTTCCGGCAACTGGACTCCAAGACCCCGGGGCATCCCGAGTACCGGTGGACCTCCGGTGTCGAGTGCACCACCGGTCCGCTGGGCACCGGCATCGCCACCAGCGTCGGCATGGCGATCGCCGGTCAGTGGCAGGCGGCGACGTTCAACCGGCCCGGCTTCGAGCTGTTCGACTATGACGTCTACGCACTGTGCGGCGACGGCGACCTGATGGAGGGCATCGGCGCCGAGGCGGCGTCGCTGGCCGGGCACCTGCGGCTGTCGAACCTCTGCTGGATCTACGACAGCAACCGCATCACCATCGAGGGCAGTACCGACCTGGCCTTCAGCGAGGACGTCGCCGGTCGCTTCACCGCCCTCGGCTGGGCCGTGGAGCACGTGACCGACGCGAACGACCTGGCCGCGCTCGGACGGGCGTTCACCTCGTTCAAGAACACCGCGGACCGGCCCACGCTGATCATCGTCGACACCGTCATCGGCTACGGCGCACCGACCAAGCAGGGCACCGCCGCGGCGCACGGGGAGCCGTTGGGTGAGGACGAGGTGCGGGCGGCCAAGCGGTTCTTCGGCTGGCCGGAGGATGCCCAGTTCCTGGTCCCCGAGGACGTCTACGCGGACTTCCAGGAGGGTGTCCGCAGCCGCGGCCGGCACCTGCGCACCACGTGGGAACAGCTCTACGTCCGCTACGCCGCTGAGTACCCCGACCTCGCCGATGCGCTGGACAGGATGCAGCGCCGCCTGCTGCCCGACGACTGGGACGCCGACCTGCCGCAGTTCCCCGCCGACCCGAAGGGCATGGCGGGGCGAGATGCCAGCGGGAAGGTGCTCAACGCGATCGCGCAGCGGGTGCCCTGGCTGCTGGGCGGGTCGGCGGACCTGGCGCCGTCGAACAAGAGCCGACTCGCGTTCCCCGCTGCCGGGGACTTCGGCGGCGACCGGGGCGGGCGCAACCTGCACTTCGGCGTGCGGGAGCACGCCGCCGCGGCGGTGGCCAACGGGTTGGCGTTGTCGAAGGTGCGCGCCTACCAGGCCGGGTTCCTCATCTTCTCCGACTTCCAGCGCGGTGCGGTGCGGCTCTCGGCGCTGATGGAACTGCCGGTGATCCACCTGTTCACCCACGACTCCATCGGCGTCGGCGAGGACGGCCCCACCCACCAGCCGGTCGAGCACCTGGCGTCGTTGCGCGCGATGCCCGGGATGATCGATCTGCGGCCCGCCGACGCCAACGAGGTGGTCGAGGCCTGGCGGACGATCATGCCCCTGCGGCACGAGCCGGTCGCCCTCGTGCTCTCGCGCCAGGCGCTGCCCACGCTGGACCGCGATCGGTACGCCTCCGCGGCCGGTGTGGCGCGGGGCGCCTACGTGCTCGCGGGCGATCCGGACGGCGTTCCCGACGTCATCCTGATCGCCACCGGCAGCGAGGTCGCACTCGCGGTGGCCGCGCACGAGCAGCTGGTCTCGGAGGGCATCGCCTCCCGGGTGGTGAGCATGCCGTCGATGGAGCTGTTCGACCGGCAGCCGCAGAGCTATCGCGACGAGGTGCTCCCGCCGTCGATCACCGCGCGCGTCGCCGTCGAGCAGGCCTCGTCCTTCGGCTGGGACCGCTGGGTGGGACCGGGTGGCCGGATCATCGCCATGAGCACCTTCGGCTCCTCGGCTCCGCTCAAGGACCTGCAGTCGAAGTTCGGCTTCACCCCAGAGGCGGTGACGTCGGCCGCCCGCGAGCTCGTGGTCGCCCGAACCAGGGAGGGGTGAGGGAGGCCGCGCACAGACCGCGCGGACGAGGACCCCGGTGGTCGTCCCCCGACCGCCTCCTGGGGCGGTTCGACGGCCAGCACTCGCCCAGGCCGGCACGGGCGCGCCCGTGGCAGGCTCCTCCCGTGGCCGAGCCGTCGCGCACCGCCGTCGTCACCGGGGCCGGATCCGGGCTGGGCCGCGCCATCGCCCGGGCTCTGGCCGACGACGGGTGGTCGGTCGCACTGCTCGGCCGCACCCGCGCCGGGCTCGAGGCAACGGCGGCAGGCGGTGGCACCACGCTCGTCGTGCCCACCGACGTCACCGACGAGCGGCAGGTCGACGAGGCCTTCACCGCGGTGCGCGACGCCTGGGGCCGGCTGGACCTGCTGGTCAACAACGCCGGCACGTTCGGCCCGTCCGGCGAGGTCGACGAGATCGCGGTCGCCGACTGGCGGGCCACCGTCGAGGTCAACCTCACCGGGATGTTCCTCTGCAGCCGCGCCGCCGTGCGGCTGATGAAGGCGCAGGACCCCGCCGGTGGGCGGATCATCAACAACGGCTCCATCTCGGCGCACGTGCCGCGGCCGGGCAGTGTCGCCTACACCGCCACCAAGCACGCGGTCACCGGGCTGACCCGGGCCCTGGCTCTCGACGGCCGCGCGCACGGCATCCCCGTGGGGCAGGTCGACATCGGCAACGCGGCCACGGAGATGACCGCGGGCATCGCCACCGGCGCCCGGCAGCCGGACGGCTCGGTCCGGCCCGAGCCGACCTTCGACCCGGCACACGTCGCCGGCACGGTCGTGCACATCGCGCGGTTGCCCCTGGACGTCAGCGTGCCGTTCACCACGGTGCTGGCCACCGGCATGCCGTTCCTCGGCCGCGGCTGACCTGCCACGAGCGCCGGGCACCCCACCGGGGGTCGCCCGCCCTGCGGGAGCCGGGGCCCGCGACGGCCCGTCCCGGACGACCCGACGGGGGAGTGCGGGGCGGGTGGTGGCCCTCCGCGGACGACGAGCCCGAGCGGGACGCCGCTCACCGAGCCGTGTCGTCCGCCGTCCGAGCGGGTGCGGCGCCGGGCTGCCGGCGCATGAGCCAGGTGCGTGGGCCGCCGTCGGGCATGTCGACGGCGGCGGTGACCGTGAAGCCGAGCCGCTGGTAGAAGCGCACGTTGCGCTGCGCGCTGGTCTCCAGGTGCACCGGCAGCCCCGCTCGGTCGGCCCGGGACAGCCCGGGCTCCAGAGCGGCAGCACCCAGGCCGCGCCCCTGCCTGGCCCGGGCCACGCCGATGCTGGCCAGCAGCAGGTGCTCGTCGCTGGGCCGGTGCGGGGCGAGCAGGTCCTCGGCGGCGGCCACGGCGGCCGCGCGGTCGCCGGCCGCGGCGGCGGCCGCCGGACCGACCTCGCTCCACACCCGTTCCGGGACGGCGGTGCTGGGCAACCAGACGGCGACGGTGACCAGGGCCCCGTCGGTGTGGCCGAGGTCGACGTGCCCGTACGGCACGGCGACGGCGGTGAGGTACAGCTGCTGCAGCGCGGTCAGCCGCCGGGTGTGGTCGTCGGCGGCGACGGTCCAGCGGGTCCAGGGGTAGTCGGTGAAGGCGTCGGCGAGGACGGCGGCCGCGGCCGGTGCGTCGCCGGCCGTGGCGGGGCGCAGGTGCAGGGTCATCGGTGCTCCAGCTGCGGACGGGTCAGCGGGTGCGCCGGCGCGGGGAGCGGGCCTCGGCCGGCCGGGCGAGCCAGCGGAGGCGGGCGTCGCGGAGCAGCTCGGCCTCGCGGGCGCGGAAGAGCTCCTCGTAGAGCAGGTTCACGGCGGGTGTCCCTTCGGGAGGTGGCGGTCGGGGGGCCGGCGGCGGGAGCGGTGCGTGCCCCCGCCGCCGGGCGGTCAGGGCAGGACGCGGTGGCCGTGCCGCCGGTCGGGTCGACGGTGGTGGTGGTGCGTCCGGTGACGAGGGTCGGTGAGCAGCTGGGTGCCTCTCGCCGGGGAAACCGCCGGGATCGGCACCGGCCTCGGCCGGGTCAGTGCCCGTGGGTGCCGTGCCCGTGGCCGTGCCCGTGGCCGTGGCCGTGGCCGGCGGTGCCGGCCACCGGCTTGCCGCCGGGGACGGCGAGCGCGGTGAGCACGAACAGCCCGGCCAGGACGGCGGCGGTGGCCGCGAACGCGCGGCCGTACCCGTCGACGAGGCCGGCGGTGGTGGCCAGGTCGCCCGCGACGGCGGTGAGCGCGGCCACGCCGAGGGCGGCGCCGATCTCGTGGCCGGTCATCATCACCCCGCTCGCCAGGCCGGACTTCTCCGCCGGCACGTCGCTCATCGCGGCGACGGCGATGGCGACGAACATCGGGCCGACGCCGGCGCCGACGAGCAGGGAGCCGGGCAGCACGTCGGCGGTGTAGGAGGTGCCGCCGGCGTTCGCGGCCAGCAGCAGCACCCCGGCGGCCATCACGACCAGCCCGCCGAGGACCAGCGGCCGGGCGCCGAGGTGGCCGATGACCTTGGACGCGGCGGCGGCGGCCAGGGTGATCGCGGCGGCCAGCGGCAGGAACTGCAACCCGGCGACGACCGGGGAGGAGCCGACGATCGCCTGCAGGTACAACGAGGTCAGGAAGATCGCGCCGACCACGACGCCGGTCACCCCGGCCATCACCGCCGAGGCCGAGACCAGCGACCGCATCCGCCAGGTCGCCGGCGGCACCAGGGGGTCGGCGGCCCGGCGCTCCAGCCGGGCGAACGCGCTCAGCAGGACCACGGCGGCGGCCAGCGCCAGCCAGGTACGCGGCGCGGTCCAGCCGGCCGACCGGGTGGCCTCGATGCCGGACACCAGCGCCAGCAGCCCGCCGACGAGGGTGAGGGCGCCGGGCACGTCGAGCCGGCGCAGCGCCCCCGGCCGGGCTCCGCCGCGGGCCACGGCCCGCAGCGTGCCGAGCACCACCGCGACACCGATCGGCACGTTGATGAAGAACACCGTCCGCCAGCCCAGTGCGCTGGTCAGCACCCCGCCGAACAGGACGCCGGCGGCGATGCCGAGGCTGCCGACGGTGCCCCAGACGGCGAGCGCGGTCTGCCGCTGCTTCCCCGCGTAGGCGGTCATGATGATCGACAGCGCGGCCGGGGTGAGCAGCGCCGCACCGGCTCCCTGCGCGGCGCGGGCCAGGACGAGGGTCAGCGGGGTCTGCGCCAGTCCGCTGACCAGCGACGCGGTGGTGAACAGCGCGATGCCGGCGAGGAAGGCGCGGCGCCGGTCGAGCAGGTCGGCGATGCGGCCGCCGAGCAGCAGCAGTCCACCGGAGAGCAGCACGTAGGCGCTGATCGTCCACTGGTAGTCGCCGGCGGACAGGTGCAGCGCGTCGCTGATCGACGGCAGCGCGACGTTCACCACCGACACGTCCAGGATGACCATGAACTGGGCGGCGATCATCAGCGCGAACACCGTCCACGGCCGGCGCGGGTCGTCCGGGGCCGTCCCCGGCGACGGGTGGCCGGCGACGTGGTGGGCCGGGTGCCCGTGGACGTGGGGGGCTCCGGGGGCGGGCCGGTGCTCGTGGGCGCGGGCCGCCGGCACGGCGGTGGGACGGGCCGACATGGTTCCTCCTGGGGGTGGGGACTGCGGGATCTCCGCCCACGCTCGCCGCCGCCGGGACCGGTCACGCCGGGAATTCCGCCGGGTCCGACCTCCTGGACCCGTCCGCGGCGGACGGTACGGTCCCGTTCGTGCTGGCCGGACGGGACCGGGAACGCGCGGCGATCGCCGCGCTGCTCGACGCCGCCCGCAGCGGGGCCGGCGGCGCCCTGGTGGTCCGCGGTGTGGCCGGGTCGGGGAAGTCGACGCTGCTGGAAGACGCCGTCGCCGCCGCCTCCGGCATGCGCGTCCTGCGCACGTCGGGCGTGGAGTCGGAGTCCCCGCTGGCCTTCGCCGCGCTGCAGCGGCTGCTGTGGCCGCTGCGTGCCCGCCTCGACGCGCTGCCGGCGCCGCAGGCCACGGCGCTGCGCGCGGCACTGGGCGAAGCGGCCGGCGAGGGTGACCGGTTCCTGGCGTTCCTGGGGACGCTGAGTCTGCTCGCCGACGCCGCCGAGGAGTCCCCGGTGCTCGCCGTCGTCGACGATGCGCACTGGCTGGACGACGTCTCGGCCGCGGCGCTGCTGTTCGTCGCCCGCCGGCTGCAGGCCGAACGGGTCGCGTTGTTGTTCGCCGCCCGGGACGGCGAGGCCCACGACTTCGACGCCCCCGACCTGCCCACCGCCGTCCTCGGGGGGGTGAGCGCGGCCGACGCCGACGCGATCCTGTCCGCGCGGGCCGGCGGCGCGGTCGACCCGGCGGTGCGCGACCGGCTGGTGGCCGCCACCGGCGGCAACCCGCTCGCGCTCGGCGAGCTCGCCGCCGCCCTGACCGGCGAGCAGCTGGCCGGGCGGGCGCCGCTGCCGACGCCGCTGCCGCTGACCGGCGGCGTCGAACGGGGGTTCCTGGACCGGTACCGTCGCCTCTCGACCGACGCGCAGCGGTTCCTGCTGCTCGCCGCGGCCGACGACACCGGCCGGCTGACCGTCGTCCGCGACGCCGCCGGACGCCTCGACCTCGGCGACGACGCCCTCGACGAGGCCGAAGGGGTCGGGCTGCTCCGCGTCGACGGCGACAGTCTGACGCTGTACCACCCCCTGGTGCGCTCGGCGGTGTACCGCGCGGCCACCAGCGCGCAGCGCCGAGGCGTGCACCGGGCGCTGGCCGACGTCCTCGGCGCCGATCCCGACCGGCACGCCTGGCACCTCGCCGCGGCCGCCGACCGCCCCGACGCGTCGGTGGTCGCGGCACTGGACGGGGTGGCCGAGCGCGCCGCCGCCCGCGGCGGCCACGAGGGCGCCTCCGCCGCCTGGGCCCGCGCCGCCGAGCTCACCGTCGACAGCCAGGCCCGCGGCCGGCGACTGTTCCTGGCCGCCTCCTCGGCCTGGCGCGGCGCCCATCCGTCGCGGGCGGCCGGGCTGGCGGCCGCCGCGGCGGCCGACGTGACCGAGCCGGTGCAGCGGGCACGGCTGCTCCTGCTGCAGGGCCAGATCGAGTGGAACACCCACTCCCTCAGCGAGGGCTACGACCTCGTCCTGCAGGCCGCCGAACTCGCCGCCGAGTCCGACGAGGCGACGGCCCGGCCGCTGGCGATGCTGGCTGCGTCGCTGTCGGCGTTCGGGGCACGCTCGCCGCGTCCGGTCGACCCGGCCGCGCTGGCTCCCGAGCCCGCCGCCGACGCACCCCACACGGCCTGGACCGCCTGGGCGCTGCTGCAGGGGTTCGCCGCCGTCGGCCGCCGCGACTGGGCGACCGCCGCCGCGTGCTTCCGGCGCGCGTTCGACCTCACCGACGCCGAGCCGCTCGACGGCGACCACGTCCTGCAGCCCAACCTCGGCATCGCCGCCTGGCAGATCGACGACGACGAACGCAACCTGCGGCTGCACGAGGAGCAACTGACCGCCGCCCGCCGCGCCGGCGCGCTGAACATGGTGGAGCACGCCCTCACCCGCGGCTTCCACGCCCAGCTGGCGACCGGCGCGTGGACGAGGGCCGCCGCTGCCGCCGCCGAGGCGCTGCCCCTGGCCGCCAGCACCGGCTCCACCGGGCTGACCGCGCTGCCCACCGTCCAGCTGGCCGTGGTCGCGGCGCTGCGGGGCGACGACGCCGCCGACCGCCACCTCGCCGAGGTCGCCGCGATCCGCACGGCGCACCCGGTCGGCATCACCGACGGCCTCGTGGCCGACCTGGCGCACTGGGCGCAGGCGCTGCGCACCGGCGGGCAGCCCGCACCGGCGCTGCACCACCTGGAGCAGATGCAGCTCCCGATGCTGCGCCGCCTGGCCACCCTCGACGCGCTCGACATCGCCGTCCGGGCCGGCCGGACCGACGTCGCCCGCACCTGGCTGGCCGAGATCGAGCAGTTCGCCGCCGGCACCGGCACCGCCTCGGCAGTCGCCGTGGCCGAGCACGGCCGCGCCCTGCTCGCCGACGACCCCGACGCCGAGAAGCACTTCCTGGCCGCGCTGGACGCGCACGCCGCCTCCCCGCGCCTGCCCGACCGGGCCCGCACCCACCTGGCCTTCGGCGAACACCTGCGGCGCGCCCGGCGGCGGGTCGACGCCCGCGAGCACCTGCGGGCCGCGCTCACCCTGTTCGAGGAGCTCGGCGCGGCGCCCCACGCCGAACGCGCCGCCCAGGAGCTGCGTGCCTCGGGGGAGACCGCCCGCCGCCGCGACGTCACCACCACCACGGAGCTGACCGCGCAGGAACGCCAGGTCGCCGGGCTGGTGCGGCAGGGCCTGTCCAACCGGGACGTCGCGGCGCGGCTGTTCGTGTCCCCCCGCACGGTCGACTTCCACCTGCGCAACGTGTTCAGCAAGCTCGGCGTGGCCTCCCGCGCCGAGCTGACCGCGCTGCCGCTCGACCTCTGACCCGGTCGGCGGTCCGGCGCAGCGCCCGGTGTCCGACCCGGCGGTTCTCCCGGCGTGAGGCCGCCGGCCCGCTCCTAACGTCCGAGCCGGACCCAGCCCGGACGGAGGAGCCCCGCATGACCGGCACCGCCGCGACCTCGTCGCCCACCATCCGCCGCGCCGCCGGCGTGCGGAACGCGCTCGCCTGCCGATGGCCGACCGCGCTCGGCGCCGTCGCCGCCGTTCCCGGCTTCGTGCTCGTCGCACAGCTGCCCGAGCATCCGCAGGCCTGCGTCAGCGCCTGGTGCGTGCTGCTCGCCGCCGTCATCTACCTCACCTGGGGCACCACCGCCCGCGGCGACCTCGGCGACCGGCGGCTGCTGACCGCGCAGACCACCGCGGTGCTCGGCTTCGGCGCGGTGGCCATGGTGGCGGTCGCCGTCGACCTCGACGCCGCCCCGTACGTGCTGGCCGCCGGCTGGCTCGCCCACGCCGCCTGGGACGTCGTCCACCACCGCCTCGGGCGGGTCGTGCCCCGCTGGTACGCCGAGACCTGCCTGGTCGCCGACCTCACCATCGCCACCGCCCTGCTCACCGTCGGCCTCGTCTGACCGCCGGCCCCTCAGCAGCTCGCCCCCCGTCCGCCCTCGCCTCCCCGGAGAACCCGTGCCCACGCCCATGCCCTGCCCCGCCGATGACCGCGAGCTCCTCGACGTGCTCGTCATCGGCGCCGGTCAGGCCGGCCTCGCCCTCGGCCACCACCTCGCCCGCCGCGACGCCGACTTCCTGCTCCTGGACGCCGGCCCCGAGATCGGGCACTCGTGGCGCTCCCGCTGGGACTCGCTGCGGCTGTTCAGCCCCGCCCAGTACGACTCGCTGCCCGGCCTCCCGTTCCCCGCGCCGGCCGACACCCATCCCGGCAAGGACGACGTCGCCGACTACCTCGCCGCCTACGCCGCCCACTTCGCCCTGCCGGTGCGGCTGGACACCCCCGTGCTGCGGCTGCACCGCGACGCCGACGGCACGTTCACTGCCGCCACCCCGGCCGGGACGCTGCGGGCCCGGCAGGTCGTGGTCGCCACCGGCCCCTTCCAGACCCCGCACGTCCCCGCCCTGTCCGATCGGTTGGACCCGGGCGTGCCGCGGCTGCACAGCGCCGAGTACCGCAACCCGGCCCAGCTGACCGGCGCCGGCCGGGTGCTGGTGGTCGGCGCGGCCAACTCCGGCCTGCAGATCGCCGCCGAACTGGCCGCCACCCGACCGGTCACCGTCGCCGTCGGCACCCGCCCGACCGAGCTGCCCCAGCGGATCGCCGGCCGCGACCTCTTCACCTGGCTCACGAGGTCGGGGTTCTTCACCGTGCCCGCGCACACCCGCACCGCCCGCCGGCTGCGCGCCCGCGGCGACCTGGTCATCGGCACCCGCAGCCGGGCGCTGCGGCGCCGCGGGATCGACTTCCGGCCGCGGCTGACCGACCTCGCCGGCCGCACCGCCACCTTCGCCGACGGCAGCACCGTCGACGTCGACGCGGTCGTGTGGGCCACCGGCTACCGCCCCGACCACTCCTGGCTGCAGGTTCCCGGCGTCGTCGTCGACGGGCAGGTCCGCCACACCGCCGGGGTCACCGACGTGCCGGGTCTGTACTTCCTCGGGCTGCCCTGGCAGACCTGCCGCGGCTCGGCGCTGCTCGGCTTCGTCGGCGCCGACGCCGCCGCCCTCTCCGACCGCCTGGCCGCCGACACCGCCCGCCCGCAGCAGTCGCACCCGGCGGTCGCCCCGGCATGACGCCGCCGCGTCCCCGGCCTCGCCCACAGCCCACACACCGTCCCTCCGCCGACCGCCCGAGGAGCATCCGATGACCGCCTCCCACGCCACCCGCCCGACCCTCGGCGTGCTCGCCGGCCTGCTGGCCGCGGCGACCGGCGAGCTCACCGCGACCGCCACCCGCCGCGGCCGTTCACCGTCCTCCGGGGTGGCTCGTGGCCTGGTCGACGCCGCCCCGGCGATGCTGGTCGACGGCGGCGTCGCCCTCGTCGGCCGCGCCGACAAGCCCGGGCTGGCCGTGCTCGCGGCCGGCGCCAGCGGCCTGGCCGCGGCCGCCGCCGGCACCCTGGCCGGCCGCCGACCGCTGCTCGGCGCCGCCGTGGCCGCGGCACCGCACGCCCTCGGCGGCTACCTCGCGGTGCGCCGCGGCGACGCCTCCGCGCGGGACACCGCCGCCGCCGCGGCCGCCGGCATGCTCACCGCCGCGACCGCGGTCGCCCCGCTGCGCGTGCTGCCGTCGGCGACGCTGGCCGCCGCCGCAGCCGCCACCGGGGCGGTCGTGGTCGCCGACCGGCGGGCCCGCCGCCGCGGCGCCGCCGCGCTGCGGCGCCGGGTGGCGCTGCCCGTCCCCGCGCGGGCGCTGCCGCCGGTACCCTCCGCCGACGCCGCACCGCAGGACGGTGTCGCCCCGCTGCTCGCGCGGCCCGGCGAGCTGGTCGTCATCGACGTCACCGTGCCCGAGCCCAGGACCGACCCCGGCGCCTGGCGGCTGGAGGTCGGTGGCGAGGTGGAGCGGCCCCTGTCGCTCCCGCTGGACGAGGTGCTCGCCCTGCCGCTGGAGGAGCGGGACCTGCTGGTGGTCTGCGTGCACAACCCGGTCGGCGGCGCCCGGATGGGCTGCGCCCGGTGGACCGGCATCGGCCTGGCCGACCTGCTCGAGCGGGCCGGCGTTCGCGACGACGACGGGTGGCTGGTCGCCGAGGCCGTGGACGGCTACACCAACGTGCTGCCCCTCGCCGTCGCCCGCGCCCACGGCTTCCTCGCCGTCGGCATGGCCGGGCAGCCGCTGCCCCGCGAGCACGGCAGCCCCGCCCGGCTGCTCGTCTCCGGCCGCCACGGGCAGGACGGCAACCTCAAGTGGCTGCGGCGACTCACGGTCACCGGCGCTCCGCCGCTGTCCTACTGGGGACGGCGGGGCTGGGCCGACGGCACCTACCCGGTCCACCCGGCCTCGCGCATCGACGCCCCCGGCACACACGCCCACCTCCCGCCGGGCGAGGCGACCGTGCGCGGCTACGCCTGGGCACCACCGGTCGGCGTCGACCGGGTACAGCTGCAGGTCGACGACGGTCCGTGGACCGACGCCACCCTCGGCGTCGACCTCGGCCCGGACGCCTGGCGTCCCTGGACGGCCACCTGGTCCCCAACTCTGGGCAGGCACCAGCTGCGGGTGCGCTGCCGCACCACGACCGGCCAGTGGCAGGACGCGGCCACGGCCACGCCGTTCCCGCACGGCGTGCGCGGCATCCACGCCGTCCCCGTCCACGTCGGCGGTGGTCCGGCGGGCCCCGCGCTGCGCCGGGTGACCGGCGCGGCAGCGACGCGAGTGGGGTGGGCGGCGCGCAGCCTCGCCGCGTGGTGGGACCGCCGCACCGCGCCGCTCGACCCGGGGAGCAGCCCGACGGCCGTCAGCGCAGGACGACGCCGGCGTCGACCCGCATCTCCAGCCCCGTGACGTAGCGGGCGTCGTCGGAGGCGAGGAAGCGCAGCGCGGCCGAGGTGTCCCTGGTCTCCATCCAGCCGATGGGGATCACGTGCTGCGGCCGGGACGCGACCTCGTACTCCTCCTCCGTCGGGTTCGGGTTGTCCGGGAGGAACAGCCGCTTGTTGGTCTCGGTCATGTAGATGGCCGTGTTGACGTTGGTGGGAGACAGCGCGTTGACCCGGATGAAGTGCGGGCCGAGCTCGGCGGCCATCGGCTTGAGCATGCCCACGAGCGCCGTCTTGGCCGCCACGTAGTGGGTGATGTTCTGGAAGCCCTTCGTCGCGCCGGCGGAGGCGACCAGGATGATCGCCCCGCCGCGGCCGCCCGCGATCAAGGCCGGCGTCGCCGCGCGCACGGTGTGCCAGGCGCCGGTGAGGTCGGTGTCGATGGTGGCCTTCCAGTCCTCCAGGCCGATCTCCCAGAAGGGGCCGGCGCCGGCCAGGATGCCGGCGTTGGCCACGACCACGTCCACGCGGCCGAACTCCGCGAGTCCCTTGTGCAGCACGGCCTCGACCGCGGCGTAGTCCCGGACGTCGGCCTGCTCCGCCACCATCCGGCGTCCGCTGGCCTCGACCGCGGCGCGGGTCTCCTCGAGGTCGGCCTTCGTGGCCATGGGGGTGCTGGCCCCCGGGATGTCCTCGCAGATGTCGAAGCCGATGATGTCGGCACCCTCCCTGGCGAGGTCGACGGCGAACTGCCGGCCCTGTCCGCGGGCGACGCCACTGATGAAGGCGACCCTGCCGGCGAAGCGGTCGGGGTCGAACGACGGTCCGGCCATGTCCCTGGTCCTTGTCTGTCTGTCTGTCTGTCTGTCTGTCTGTCTGTCTGTCTGTCTGTCTGTCTGGGCGGGTGGTGGGCTCTGACCGGCGCCGGCGGAGACGTGTCTCGCCGGCGCCGGCCGGTCCGGGGGCCTTCGTCAGGCGTTCTGCGGGAACCCGAGGTTGAGACCGCCGTGGCTCGGGTCCAGCCAGCGGGAGGTGACGACCTTGCCCCGGGTGAAGAAGTGCACGCCCTCGGCGCCGTGGGCGTGGGAGTCGCCGAACAGGCTGTTCTTCCACCCGCCGAAGGAGTAGTACGCCATCGGCACCGGGATGGGCACGTTGATGCCGATCATCCCGACCTCCACCTCGTGCTGGAAGCGCCGGGCGGCGCCGCCGTCGTTGGTGAAGATCGCCGTCCCGTTGCCGTACTCGTTGCGGTTGATCAGCTCGACGGCGTGCTCGTAGGTGTCCACCCGGAGCACCGAGAGGACGGGGCCGAAGATCTCGTCGGTGTAGACGCTCATGTGCGGCTCGACGTGGTCGACCAGCGTCGGGCCGAGCCAGAAGCCGTCCTCGCCGCCGTCCGGCTGCACCTGGCGGCCGTCCACGACGACCTTCGCGCCCTCCTGCTCCCCGGCCTCCACGTAGGACTCCACGCGGTCGCGGTGCCGCTTGCTGATCAGCGGTCCCATGTCACAGCCCTTGCGGCCGTCGCCGGTGCGCAGGGTCCTCGTGCGCTCGGCGATGCGGGCCACGAGCTCGTCGCCGACCCCGCCCACGGCGAGCACCGCGCTGATGGCCATGCACCGCTCACCGGCGGACCCGAAGCCGGAGTTCACCGCCTGGTCGGCGGCGAGGTCCAGGTCGGCGTCGGGCAGCACCACCATGTGGTTCTTGGCGCCGCCGAGCGCCTGCACGCGCTTGCCGTGCCGGGTACCGGTCTCGTAGACGTAGCGGGCGATGGCGGTGGACCCCACGAAGGACACGGCCTTCACGTCGGGGTGCTCGAGCAGCCGGTCGACGGCCACCTTGTCGCCCTGGGCGACGTTGAAGACGCCGTCGGGCAGGCCGGCCTCCTTCCACAGCTCGGCCATCCAGATCGCTGCGGAGGGGTCCTGCTCGCTGGGCTTGAGGACGACGGTGTTGCCGGTGGCGATGGCGATGGGGAAGAACCACATCGGGACCATCGCCGGGAAGTTGAACGGGCTGATCACGGCGACCGGCCCGAGCGGCTGACGGATCGAGAACACGTCGACGTTGGTCGAGGCGTTCTCGGTGAACCCGCCGCGGACCAGGGAGGGCACGCCACAGGCGTACTCGACGACCTCCTGGCCGCGGGAGATCTCACCGAGGGCGTCGTCGAGGACCTTGCCGTGCTCGGCGGTGATGATCGCGGCCAGTTCGGGCTTGCGGGCGTTGAGCAGCTCGCGGAAGCGGAACAGCACCGCGGTGCGCCGGGCCAGCGAGGTGTCCCGCCAGCCGGGGAAGGCGGCCGTCGCCGCGGCGACGGCCGCGTCGACCTCGTCGGTGGACGCGAGCGCGACCTCGCCGACGACCTCGCCGGTCGCGGAGTCGGTCACCTCGCCGGTGCGGCCGCTGGTGCCCTCGCGGCGGGCGCCGTCGATCCAGTGGGGGATGTGCTGGGCCATGGTGCTGCCTCTCGGGAGTGCGGGACGGGTCAGGGGGTCGTGCCGTCGGGGAAGTGCTTGGTGACCAGTTCGCGGATGGCGGCGAGCATCCGGGTGCCGGACTCACGGGCCTGCTCGTCCCAGCCGAAGACACAGGTGGTCAGGACGCCGTCGAAGCCGATCCCGGCCAGGGCGGCGAAGGCCTCGTCGAAGTCGACGTCCCCCCGACCGATCTCCATGTGCTGGTGGACGCGGACGGGGTTGCCGGGCGGGTTGGTGATGTACCGCAGCCCGTCGGAGGCGGTGTGGTCCATCGAGTCGGCGACGTGGACGTGGGTAAGCAGGTCGCCGGCGTGCGCGATGATGCCCGGCGCGTCGTCGCCCTGGTGAAACGTGTGCGGCAGGCAGTAGAGGAAGGACACGCAGGGGCTGTCGATGCCGCGCACCATGTCGATCGCGGGGTGACCGAGCTCGATGAAGTCGTCCGGGTGCGGCTCGAGGGCGAGCCTGATCCCCTCCCGCTCGAAGACGGGCAGCAGCTCCTCCATCGACCGCCAGAACATCGCCTCGGCGAGTTCGGGTGCCTCGGGTCGGCCGTTGAACTCGCTGTTCATCGTGTCCACGCCCAGTTCGGCGCAGATCTCGATGGCCCGCTTCCAGTACCGGACGGCGGCCTGCCGCTCGGCCTCACCGGGGCCGGACCAGCGCATCACCGGCAGCAGCGAGGTGATCCCGACGCCGGCGTCGGACAGCCGGTCCTTGAACGCCCGCACGGTGGCGGTGTCCACCCGGGGGTGCTTGAAGAAGGGGATGAAGTCCTCGCGGGGCGAGAGCTCGATCCACTCGTAACCCATGCCGGCCACCACGTCGGGCAGGTCCAGCAGCGGCGTGGACCGCAGCATCTGCGGGTCCAGGGCGATCCTCATGACCGGGTGTCCTCCCGTGACTCGAGCCGCACCTCGGTGCGGCGTCCGGTGCGCAGCGCCTCCACGCCGGCGGCGCACACCGCCTGGGCGGCGTAGCCGTCCCAGGCGCCGGGACCGTCGACGGTGCCGCGGCGGGCGGCGTCCACCCAGCGCTGGAACTCCAGGTCGTAGGCCAGGCCGAAGCGTTCGCGGAAGCCCGGGGTGACCGCGGTGCTGCGGACAGCCCCGCCCGGACCGGCGGACTGCCGGACCAGACCCTGCCCCAGGCCGATCATCGCGCTGCCGTCCTCGCCGACGACCTCGGTGCGGACCTCGTAGGCCAGGCCGGTGCTCACGAAGCACTCGACGTCGACCATCCGGCCGCCGGTCGTCTCGAGGAGCACCAGCAGGGGGTCGGACAACCCCTCGACGGCGTGCCGCGTCGAGCGTGGCCGCAGGACGGTGACCGCGGCGATCTCCTCGTCGAGGAGGAAGCGGGCGACGTCGACCTCGTGCACCACGGAGTCCTGGACGACCGACGCGCTGGTGACGGCCGGGGGGACGGCGGGGTTGCGGTGGGCGCAGTGCACCAGCAGCGGCTCCCCGATGGCGCCGGAGGCGATCAGCTCCCGCAACTGGGCGTACTCGGGGTCGAAGCGGCGCATGAACCCGACCTGCACCAGCCGCCGTCCGGTGCGGGCGGCGTACGCGTCCTCGGCCCGGACGACGGCCAGTGAGCTGGCGGCCTCCATGGTCAGCGGCTTCTCGCACAGCACCGGGATCCCACGCTCGATGCAGGCGAGCACCTGCTCCTCGTGGAAGCGGCCGGGGCTGGCGACGACGACCGCGTCGACCTCGGGGTCGGCGATGGCGGCCAGCGGGTCGTGGACCACGCGGCAACCGGGGACCCCGGCGGCGACCTGGTCGGCCCGGTCGGTGGCCGCGTCGCTGACCACGGCCACGCGGGCGCCGGAGACGCGGCGGTGCAGCCGGGCGACGTGGTCGGCTCCCATGAGCCCGACGCCGAGGACGGCGACGCGCAGGTCCGCGGTGAGCGGTCCGGCTGCCGCGACACCGGGCACGACGGCGGTGGCGGTCATGCGCGCTCCTCGGCGGTGGCGCGGGGACGGCCGATCTCCATCGAGCGCAGCCCGCAGGAACCGATGAGCCGGTGGGTGCGCTGCGCGATCGGGAGCGGCACGTCGGGCGGGCAGGGGTAGAGGTCGTGCTCGACGATGGCGAAGACGTCGAGCCCGAGCCGCTCGACCTCCTCCAGCAGCGGCGGCAGGTCCGGCACACCGTTGGGCGGCTCGGTCATGGCGCCGAGCTGGACCGCCTGGGGGAAGGGGATGTCCTCGGCGTGCACCCGCTCGATCACGGCCGGGTCGACCTGCTTGAGGTGCAGGTAGCCGATCCGCTCGGGGAAGCGGCGGATCAGGTCGAGGTTGTCGCCGCCGTAGTAGCTGACGTGGCCGGTGTCCAGGCACAGGGGGACGTACCGCGGGTCGGTCTCGGCGAGGAAGCGCTGGATGTCCCGCTGGTGCCCGACGTGGCTGTCGGCGTGCGGGTGGAAGGCGATGTCCAGGCCGTATTCCTCCTGCACCGCCCGGCCGAGCCGGTCCATGCCGGCGGCCAGGCGCTGCCAGGCCTCGCCGGTGAGCTCGCGCGGCTCGATGGCCGCGCCGGTCTTGTGGTCACGCCAGACGTCGGGGATGACCACCACGTGGGTGCCCCCCATCGCGCGGGTGAGCGTCGCGACGTCGCCGACCTGGTGCCACACGTCGTCCCAGGAGTCGGGGCGGTGCAGGTGCTCGAACACCGTGCCGGCCGAGACGCGCAGACCGCGGGCGGCGAGCTCGTCGCCCAGCCTCGCCGGGTCGGTGGGCAGGTAGCCGTAGGGGCCCAGCTCGATCCAGTCGTAGCCGGCGGCGCTGACCTCGTCGAGGAAGCGCTGCCAGGGGACCTGCTGGGGGTCGTCGGGGAACCAGACGCCCCACGAGTCGGGCGCCGACCCCACCCGGATCCGGGCGCGGCCCGTCGTCTGCGGGGCCGGGGCCGCGGAGTGCTGCGCGGTCATGTCATCTCTCCTCGGGTGGGCTGCTCAGGAGTGCGCGGGACCGCGCTCGGACGGCGTCAGGTAGGGGTGCTGGCGCGTTTTCCACTGCTCGTAGACGGCGCGGGCCCGCTGGGTGGACTCGAGGGTGGAGACCTCGCTGACCGGCACGTCCCACCACGACTCGCTGGAGGGGGCGTCGACCAGCGGGTCGGTCTCGACGTGGACGACGGTGGCGCGCTCACTCGACTTGGCCTTGCGCAGCGCGGCCTCGAGGCTGGGCCCGTCCTGGGCGGTGAGGACGTCGACGCCGAGGCTGGCGGCGTTGGCGGCGAGGTCCACCGGGAGGACGCCGCCCTCGAGCCGGCCGTTCGCCGACCGGGAGCGGTAGCGCGTGCCGAAGCGCTGGGAGCCCAGCTGCTCCGACAGCGCACCGATCGAGGCGAAGCCGTGGTTCTGCACCAGGACGACGACCAGCTTGACGCCCTCCTGCACGGCGGTGACCAGCTCGGTGGCCATCATGAGGTAGGAGCCGTCGCCGACCATGACGAACACGTCGCGGTCGGGGTCGGCCATGGCCACGCCCAGGCCCCCGGCGACCTCGTAGCCCATGCACGAGTAGCCGTACTCGACGTGGTAGCCCTTGCGGTCGCGGACCCGCCACATCTTGTGCAGGTCACCGGGCATCGACCCGGCGGCGCAGACGACGACGTCGCGCGGGCCCGACACCTCGTTGACCAGTCCGATGACCTCGTTCTGGGTGAGCCGGCCGCCGTCGCCGGCACTCGGCGTCGCCGGGTGGTAGGCGGCCTCGACGGTGCGCTCCCACTCCGCGGCCAGCTCGGCGGTGCGGGCGCGGTACCGGTCGTCGACCGCCCAGCCGGCCAGTGCGCCGGTGAGCGCGGTGAGGGTCTCGCGGGCGTCGGCCTGCACGGACACACCGGCGTGCTTGACGGCGTCCAGCGAGGCGACGTTGACGTTGACGAAGCGCACGTCCGGGTCGCTGAAGGCGGTCCGCGACGCGGTGGTGAAGTCCTGGTAGCGGGTGCCGATGCCGATGACGACGTCGGCGTCGCGGGCCAGGGCGTTGGCCGCGGTGGTCCCGGTGGAGCCGATGGCGCCCACCGACCGGGGGTGGTCGAAGGGCAGTGCGCCCTTGCCGGCCTGGGTCTGCCCGACCGGGATGCCGGTGGCGGTGGCGAACGCGTCGAGGGCGTCGGTGGCGTGGGAGTAGATGACGCCTCCACCGGCGACGACGAGCGGCCGGCGGGCCGAGCGGATGACCTCGACGGCGCGGGCCAGCGCGGCCGCCTCGGGCAGCGGCCGGCCCACGTGCCAGGTGCGCTCGGCGAACAGCTCCACCGGCCAGTCGAAGGCCTCGGCCTGCACGTCCTGCGGGAAGCACAGGGTGACCGCGCCGGTCTCGGCCGGGTCGGTGAGCACCCGCATGGCCGCCAGCAGGGCGCTGGGCAGCTGCTCCGGCCGCCAGATGCGGTCGAAGTACCGCGACACCGGGCGGAACGCGTCGTTGACGGTGACGTCACCGGACGCGGGCAGCTCCAGCTCCTGCAGCAGTGACCCGGCGGAGCGGGTGGCGAAGGTGTCGGCCGGCAGCAGCAGCACGGGGAGCCGGTTGATCGTGGCCAGCGCGGCGCCGGTGACCATGTTGGTCGCACCGGGACCCACGCTGGTGGAGACGGCCCAGGTCTGCAGCCGGTCCCTCGCCCGGGCGTAGGCCACGGCGGTGTGCACCATGGCCTGCTCGTTGCGGCCCAGCACGTAGGGCAGGGCGCCGGGCTGGTCGATCTCGGCCTGCAGCAGGGCCTGGCCGAGGCCGGCCACGTTGCCGTGGCCGAAGATGCCGAAGCAACCGGCGAACAACCGCTGGCGCACTCCGTCACGCTCGGTGTGCTGCTGGGCGAGGAAGCGGACGACGGCCTGGGAGACGGTCAGCCGGACCGTCTCGGTCCGGGCCGGGGGGTGGGACGGCGCGCTCATGGTCGGGTCGCTCCGTTCTGGTCGGGGCGGGTGGAGGCGGGTGCGGCTGCGCGGTCGGTGGGGTGCAGGGGCAGCCGCGGGTCGACGTCCTGGTCGGTCCAGGCGTCGCGGACCCAGGTGTGGGCCGGGTCGTCGACGATGCGCCAGGCCCGCTCGGGGCCGGGGCCGGCCATGACGTTGAGGTAGTAGAGGTCGTGGCCGGGCGCGGCGATCGACGGCCCGTGCCACCCGTGGGGCACCAGGACGACGTCGCGGTCCCGCACCTCGGCGAGCACGTCGATCGGCCGCTCGGGCGTCCCGTAGACCCGGTGGTAGGCCAGGCCTGGCTGGCCCTGCGGGCCGGGGGCGACCTCGAAGTAGTAGATCTCCTCGAGCTCGCTCTCCACGTCGGAGGTCTCGTCGTGCTTGTGCGGCGGATAGCTCGACCAGTTGCCACCCGGGGTGATCACCTCGCAGGCGATGATCGAGTCGGCCTCGAACACGTCGGCGGTGGCGAAGTTGTTGACCTGCCGGCTGCAGGAGCCGGCCCCGCGCAGCTCCACCGGCACGCCCGACGCCGGCCCGTGGCGCAGCGGCAGCGTGCGGCGGGCACGCGCTGCGCAGAGGGCGAACCGGCCGCCGCCCTCACTGGAGAGCTCGGCGGTGGCGCGGCGGGGGAGGTAGGCGAAGTCGGTGGGACCGGCGAACACGTCCGTGCGGCCCGCGAGGGTCAGCCTCCGGCCGTCGCAGGAGACGTCGAGGCCGCCGGAGAGCGGGACGACGACGACCTCGTCCTCGCCGGTGTGCAGCGTGTGCCTGCCACCGGCGGTCAGGTGCAGGACGCGCAGGCCGGAGTGGCTCCAGCCGGCCGACTCGGGGGTGACCTCGAGGGCGTAGTCCTGGGTGGCCGCGCTCCCGGCGGGCAGGTGCAGGGTGCGGGTGTCACGGGCGGCGGTGGTCACGGGTGGTCTCCGGGCCGGCTCAGTGGACGAGGGACACCGCGGTGTCCACGGCGGCGGCGACGTCGTCGCCGGGCGGGTAGAGCAGCGTCCGGCCGACGACCAGGCCGCGCACCGACGGCAGGGCGAGGGCGTCGCGCCACTGCGCGAAGGTCTCCTCCGCGTGCCGCGACGGATCACCGCCGAGCAGGAGCGTGGGCAGCGTGGTCGCGTCCATGACGCGCGCCATCTGGTCGACCACCGGGAGCTTCAGCCAGGTGTAGGCCGAGGTCGCGCCGAGGCCCTGGGCGATGTGGACGCTCTTGATGACCGCGTCGGGCGACAGGTCGTTGACCACGCGGCCGTCCACCCGGCGGGACAGGAACGGCTCGAGCATGGCGATCACGCCGGCGCGGGCCAGGTCGGTCACCGCGCGGCCGGCCGACTCCATCGAGGCCACGGTCCCCGGGTCGTCGAGGTCGAAGCGGTTGAGCATCTTCGCGGCGTCGAAGCGGGCCTCGACCACGCCCCGTACGTCGTAGGCGGTCATCCGGTCGTCCAGCTCGAAGGCGGAGCCGGCCAGGCCGCCGCGGTTCATCGAGGCGACCACGACCTTGTCCTCCAGGGCGCCCAGCAGCAGGAGGTCCTCGGCGATGTCGGCGGTGGCCAGCAGGCCGTCCACGCCCGGCCGGGCCAGCGCGGTGCGCAGCCGGTCGAGCATGTCGGTACGGCTGCTCATCGCCGTCGGTCGGCCCTGCGCGGCCAGCGCGCCACGGGCGGGGTGGTCGGCGGCGACGAGCATGAGCCGGCCGTCCTCGGGGAGGAACGACGGGCGCCGCCGCCGGGTGGCCAGCGCGTGCGCGATCACCTCGGGGTGCCGGCTGCGCAGCTCGGTGACCTCGGCGTAGGAGGAACAGAGCGGCGCGCTCGTCCCGACGTCGGGCAGGTCGAGGGCGGTGTCAGACACGGGTGCTCTCCATGGGGCTGGCGGCGGGGGAGTGGGCGTGCGCCGCCACGTGGGCGGCGACCTCGTCGGCGGTCGGCATGGCGGTCGAGCACTCCAGCCGGGAGGCGACGATCGCCCCGGCCGCGTTGGCGTTGCGCAGCACCTGCTCCAACGGCAGGCCGGAGAGCAGGCCGTGCACGAGCGAGCCGCCGAAGGCGTCACCGGCGCCGAGCCCGTTGACCACCTGGACCGGTGTGGGGGGCACGACCACCCGCTCGCTGCGCGTCTTGCCGAGGACCCCGCGGGGCCCCTGCTTGACGACGGCCAGCTCGAGACCCGCGTCCAGCAGGGCGTCGGCGGCCCGGTCGGGATCGGTCTCCCCGGTGGCGACCTCACACTCCTCGCGGTTGCCGACGGCCACGGTGACGTGCGGCAACGCCGCTCGGACCCGAGCCGAGGCCTCCGCCGGCGAGGACCAGAACACCGGCCGGTAGTCGAGGTCGAGCACGGTGTGCCGCCGCCGTCCGCGGGCCTCCCAGGCGGCGTGGTGGGCCGAGCGGGAGGGCTCCTCGGACAGGCCCGTCACGGTGGCCCAGAACAGCCGGGCATCTCGGATGGCCTCCAGGTCGAGGTCGGCGGGGCGCACCTGGAGGTCCGGCGCGGTGGGCCGGCGGTAGAACCAGAGCGGGAAGTCGTCCGGGGGGAAGATCTCGCAGAAGGTCACCGGCGTCGGGTGGTCCGGGTCGACGACGACGTGGCCGTCGTCGACCCCCAGCTCGCGCAGCGCCCGGCGGACGAAGCGGCCGAAGGGGTCCTCGCCGACCCCCGTCACGAGGGCGGGGGTGTGGCCGAGGCGGGCCGCGGCGACGGCGACGTTGGCCGCGCTGCCGCCGAGGAACTTGCCGAAGGAGGTGACGTCCTCGAGCCCCACGCCGACCTGCAACGGGTAGATGTCCACGCCGCTGCGGCCCATGACCACCACGTCGGGTGCCTTCTGCACGGTGCGCTCCGTCCTCGTGCGTCGTCCTGCGGTGTCTGCAGACTGTGCGCCATGCCACACGACCGCGTCAAGACTTTGTCAGGACATAAAGACAGCAGTACATCCACACGTCCGGATGCCCCGACGTGGGGAGGCGGTGGCATGCCGCCGGGTGCGAGGATGCGGCCGGCGGTGCCGCCGGGCGCCGTCCTGCCGGGATCGGACGAGGGGGGACGAGGTGGCCGTCACGCCCGCCTTCGACATCGACCGCTCGAGCCCGACCCCGCTGTACTTCCAGCTGTCGCAGGCCATCGAGCGGGCCATCTCCGACGGCGCCCTGCCGGCCGGGTCCAAGCTCGAGAACGAGCTCCTCCTGGCACAGCACTACGGCCTGTCGCGACCGACGGTCCGCCGCGCGGTGCAGGAGCTCGTCGACAAGGGGCTGCTCGTCCGCAAGCGCGGCGTGGGGACCCAGGTCATCCAGCCCCACGTCCGGCGGTCGGTGGAGCTCACCAGTCTCTACGACGATCTGGCACGCGGCGGCGAGGCGCCGTCGACGGAGGTCCTCTCGCTCGAGCGGGTGCCCGCGCCCGCCGATGTCGCCACCGAGCTGGACGTCGCCACGGGCGAGGAGGTCGTCGTCCTCCGTCGTCTGCGCCGGAGCCGGGGTGAGCCCCTGGCGATCCTGACCAACTACCTGCCCGGGCGGTTCGAGCCGACGGCCGCCGAGCTCACCGACCGGGGTCTCTACCAGTACCTGCGCGGCCAGGGTGTCCATCTGCGGGTCGCCCACCAGCGGATCGGAGCGCGGCTGGCCCGGGCCGACGAGGCGCGGCTGCTCGGCGAACCCCCGCGTTCGGCGCTCCTGACGATGCAGCGCACGGCGTTCGACGACAAGGGCGCTCCCGTCGAGCACGGCCGTCACGTCTACCGCGCCTCCCGCTACGACTTCGAGACGACGCTCGTCGGCCGCTGACGCCACCGACCCGGCGCCGGCGGCGGGTCCGTACCGAGCGCCGGTGCGGCGCTGGCGACGACCGCCCGGCCGTCCGGTGGCGGCTCGGTGCTGCCGTGGCCGGCCTCGCAGGTCGGTCTTCACAAAGTCCTAATGTCCTGACATAGTCCTCGGCCATGTGTCCGGCGTCACGCCGACGCAACCGCGCCGAGGGAGGCTCCCGTGCCATTGGTCCGCATCGACCTCGTCGAGGGACGGCGCAGCACCGAGCAGCTGCGTCTGCTGGCCGACACGGTCCAGGAAATCCTGCTCGACGTCTTCGCCGCCCCGCCCGGGGACCGCTACCAGGTGATCACCGAGCACCGCCCCGGGCAGCTGATCTGCGAGGACACCGGGCTGGGCATCGAGCGCAGCGACGACCTGGTCGTGCTGCAGGTGTTCCAGCAGGGGCGCTCCGACGAGCAGAAGCGGGCCCTCTACGCGGGCCTGTGCCGGCGGCTCGGTGAGGCGACCGGGCTCGCCCCTGGCGACCTCGTCGTGTCCGTCGTCGGCAACACCCGGGCCGACTGGTCCTTCGGACTGGGCCGGGCCCAGTTCCTCGACGGCGACCTCTGACCCCGGATGCCTGTCCCGGACCGACCCCGTCCACCCGCGCCCCGGAAGGGAGCAGACGTGTCCGCACGAGAGACGGTCGTCGTCGACGGACCTCCCGCGACGTCAGGACGGACGGCGGCCCAGACGCAACCGCTCCGTCGCCCGCTGCGTGCCGCGGGTCCGGACGGGCGCGGTCGCGACGCCGTCCGCCGACCCGGGGCCGAGCTCGTCGAGCATGCGGTCGACGGTCGTGAGCAGCGCGGAGTTGAGCTCCCACAGCCCCGCCCGGCTGCGCGGGTCACCGATGAGCAGGTCCGCCACGAGTGCACGGCCGCTGGCCATGGCCGCGAGCGAGGCGGCCAGCCGGGCCTCCCCGGCGCGCCGGGCCTCCCCGGGCTCCGCCGTCAGCACCCGGCCGAACTCCCGGACGACGGTGCCCATGCGCTCCAGCAGGCTCGCCGTGGTGCGCCGGACGGTGTCGGCGTAGGCGGCGTCGTCCTGGACACCGGTGCGCTCCCGCGTGGCGTCGTCGATGGCGCGGAGCAGGGTCCGCAGCGACACCGACGTGTACTCGAGTGCGTCCAGCCCGGCGCGCACGCCGGTGGTCGCCCACGGGGACCGCAGGGCCCGCACGTTGAGCCGGCGGCTCTCCTCGGCATGGGCGAGGGCCCGGTCCAGCCGTGGGACGTGCCGGTTGAGACGCCGGGCGTCCTGCAGCCAGCGAGTGGTCTGTTCCGGGGTCACCGGGCCGGCGACCAGGACTCCGGCGGCCTCGTCGAGCAGGGCGGCGATCTCGTCGGCGAACCTCTCGACCGACCGGACCGCGTACCTGATCTGCACGGCCGGGGGGAACAGCACGTTGACGAGCATGCCGACGGCCGCGCCGATCAGCGTCTCGAGGACGCGGTCGCCACCGACGGACTCCGCGCCGGAGGCTCCCACCCCCAGCACCAGCATGGCGCTGATCGGCACCTCGACCAGGTGCGGCCCCAGCCGGAGGAGCTGACCGACGACGATCGCGGCCGCGACGAGCGCCGCCAGGCTCCACCAGGTGAGACCGACGACGGCGACGAACGACACCGCCAGGGCGACGCCGGCGACCACGCTCAGCACCCGCTGCACCCCGTTGACGAGCGTGCTGGTGAGCGTCGCCTGCACGACCAGCAGGGCGGTGAGCGCCGCGATCAGCGGCGGCGGCTCGTGCAGTCCGGCAGCCTGGGCGACGACGTAGGCGGCCACCGTGGCCCCGGTCATCCGCAGCGCGCGGAAGGCCGCGGACCGGCCGCGCCGGCGGACCAGATCGACGAAGCCGGCGGCGAGTCCACGGACGGACGCTCGCCCGCTCCGGCGCCAGGGAGCCACGCGGTCATCCTCCGCGACACCCCCGGGCCGCGACACCCGACTCGCCGCCGGGCGCCCGCCCGCTGCCGGACCTCGTCCGAGCCGCTCTCCGGGGCCGCACCGGTCGGCAGGCCGGTCGCCCGGGCTCAGGGCCCCTTCCGCCGGCGTGCCCCCTGCGGCCGCCCGCGCGGCAGGGACCCGGCTCCCGGGCCCAGCCGATCAGCCGACGCGTTCCCGCGGACCACCGGTCCGCTGGCCGGGGGTCCCCGTCCCGACGGGGCGCCGCGGTCGTCCTCCTGATCCCCCGACACCTGTACCCGGGGCCATGACGCCCTCCTCCTCGAAAGAGCGGCCATGTCGATCCACTCGTCCTCCGGGACGTCCAGCGCGGCGCAACGATCGCCCGCGCACAACCGCTTCCTGGTCAAGCTGACCGTGATCTCCACCCTCGGCGGTCTCCTGTTCGGCTACGACACCGGCGTCATCTCCGGTGCCCTGCTGTACATGAAGGACGACCTCGCCCTCACCACGGTCACCGAGGCCGTGGTCGTCAGTTCGCTGCTGTTCCCCGGCGCGGCGTTCGGCGCCCTCCTCGGCGGCAAGCTCGCCGACGCACTCGGCCGCAAGGGCAGCCTGCTGGTCTGCGCCGGCCTCTTCTTGTTCGGCGCCCTCATCTGCGCGATCGCGCCGAACGTGCCGGTCATGACCGCGGGGCGGATCCTCCTGGGCTTCGGCGTCGGGGCCGCCGCTGTGACGTGCCCCCTCTACCTCGCCGAGATGGCCCCCGCGGACCGGCGCGGGCGGATGGTCACCATCAACGAGTTGATGATCGTGACCGGGCAGTTCCTGGCGTTCGCGATGAACGCCCTCCTCGACGCGCTCATCAAGGACCCCCACGTCTGGCGGTGGATGCTCGGCGTCGCCACGGTCCCCGCCGTGGCCCTCTTCGTCGGCATGTTTTTCCTGCCGGACTCGCCACGCTGGTACGCCGTGCGCGGGCGGTTCGGCGAGACCCGGCGCGTCCTCGGCCTCAGCCGCGACCCGGCGGAGGCGGCCGAGGAGTACAACGTCATCGCCGAGCACGCCAAGCGCGACGTCAGTGAGGACAAGGGCGCGGCAGTGCGCGACCTGCGGGCCTACCCGTGGATGCGCCGGATCCTGTGGATCGGCTGCGGGCTCGCGGCGGCACAGCAGGCCACCGGCATCAACACGGTGAACTACTACGCACCCACCATCCTCAGGTCGACCGGGCTGGGCGCCAGCGCGTCGCTGGTCCTGACCATCACGGTCGGCGTCGTGGCGATCATCGGCACGGTCTTCGGCATCTGGCTGATCGGGCGGGTCAACCGCCGGCCGCTCCTGCTCACCGGCTTCACCGGGGTCGCGGGCGGGCACGCGGTGCTGGCCCTGTCGTTCCTGCTGCCGGAGTCGGGTTTCCGCAGCTACCTGATCCTCGCCGCGATGCTCTTCGTCGTCTTCTTCGTGCAGACGTTCATCGGCACGCTGGTGTGGTTGCTGCTGTCGGAGATCTTCCCGATGACGATCCGCGGGTTCGCGATGGGCATCGCCGTCTTCGTGCTGTGGACGGTCAACGCGGCGATCTCCTTCGCGTTCCCGCCCCTGGTGAAGGCCCTGGGCGCCACTCCGACCTTCGGGCTCTTCGCCCTGGTCAACATCGGGTCGCTGATGTTCATCATGAAGTTCGCGCCGGAGACCCGGGGGCGCTCGCTCGAGGAGCTCGAGGACGACTTCCGGACCCACTCCCCGGCCGAGGTCCGCGAGGCCCCGGTCGGCGTCCACGGCGGCTGACCGGTCCACCACCGGCGGTGCCCGCCACCCCTCCACCGGGGTGGCGGGCACCGCCGTGTCCGGATCAGAACAGCCGCGGGAGCGGGCGGACGACCAGCCGCTCCTCGACCGTACGGCCATCGAGGACCAGGCGCGCCCGCCAGACGCCGGATGTCCGCAGCGGGGTGATCGGGTCACCCTGGGCCAGGCGACGGAATGTGTCCCGGGCCTCCTCGGGCGTTGCGTAGGCCTCCCATCGCGGGATCCGCTGCAGCGGCCCCAGTGCCTCGATGCGGTGCGGCGCTCGGACGTCGTCCGGTGGCGGACCGTCCGCCTCCGGGACGACGGCGGACAGCCGCGGCCGTCCGAGCACGTACTTGCCGTTGCCGCGGACGCCGAGCCAGTCGTAGTTGCCCGTGGCCAGCTTCGCCCACAGCGTCTCGGGCTTCCTGCACTGCTCGAGCACGGGGTACAGCTGCTGGCCCAGGGCAACCTGGGCGTGCGAGCGGTCATGCATCTCGCCGATGCTATGGCCTGGGCGGCGCTCGGCTCCGACTGCGGTGGGACGCCTCCCTGGTGCCTCCAGCGCCTTCCGGGCACCGTCACGCTCCCTGACCACCCCACCTGGTGCTGTCGGCACCCCTGGACCACCATGCTGACCACCGTGGAGATGTCCGCCCGGCCGATCCGGCAGGCATGACCGGCATGGGAGGAAGCGGTATGGGGGGAGACGCCGAGGTGCGTACCTGGTTCATCACCGGCTGCTCGACCGGACTCGGCCGGGCCTTCGCCGAGACGGCCCTGGAGCGCGGCCACAACGTCGTCGTGACGGCCCGGGACGTCGCGGCGGTCCAGGACCTGGCCGACGCCCACCCGGAGACCGCGCTGGCCCTCACGCTCGACGTGACGAGTGACGAGCAGGTCACCGCGGCCGTGGCCGCGGCCGAGGCCCGCTTCGGCGGCATCGACGTCCTGGTGAACAACGCCGGGTACGGCTATCGAGCGGCCGTCGAGGAGGGTGAGGACGGTCCGGTCAGGCAGCTGTTCGACACGCACGTCTTCGGGACCGTGCGCACCGTCAAGGCCGTCCTGCCCGGTATGCGCAGCCGCCGCTCCGGCACGATCGTGAACCTCTCGTCGATCGGCGCGCGGATCTGCCCCGAGGGGTCGGGCTACTACTCGGCGGTCAAGGCGGCGATCGAGGCGCTGACGCTGTCGCTGCGCAAGGAGGTCGCCCCCCTCGGCATCACCGCCATGACCGTCGAGCCCGGTGGCTTCCGCACCGACTTCGCCGGCCGGTCGCTCACCCAGGCGGAGACGCCGATCGCCGACTACGCCGACACCGCCGGCAGGCGCCGCAAGGACCACGACACCGGCCACGGCAGGCAACCGGGTGACCCGGCCCGGGCGGCGGCAGCACTCGTCGACGTCGTGGACTCGGGCAAGGCGCCCTACCTGCTGGTGCTCGGCAACGACGCCTCCGACGCGATCCGCGCCGCGCTGGACTCCCTGCGGGACGACCTGGACGCGTGGGAGGAGGTCGGCCGCAGCACCGACTTCACCGAGTGACGCCGGTCGCCTCTCGCGGGGTCCCCTCGGCCGGGTCGACGTCCGACCCTGCGGGGCCTCCGCGGTTCCGGTCGGGGCGGCGCGGGTCAGGTCAGCGCAGGGGTCCGCACGCCGGCGTCTGCGACGCCACGCTCACGGCGCACCCGTCACGGGGACCGTCGCGTCGGCGTTGGTCGCCGCCCAGCTGGCCAGCAGCTTGAGGGCGTCCTCGGACGGTGACCCGGGTTCGGCGGTGTAGATGGTCAGGCGGAGGTCCGAGCGGTCCTCGGTGGGCAGGGCGAGGGTGCAGTAGCCGAGGTCGAGGGTGCCGACCACGGGGTGGTGGAACTGCTTGGCGCCGTCGTGGTGGATGCGGACGTCGTGGGCGGCCCAGCGGGTCCGGAACTCCTCGCTGACCGTGGACAGCTCCCCGACCAGCTCGCGCAGGTCCTTGTCGTGGGGGTCGCGGCCGGCCTCGGTGCGCAGCAGCGCGACGGTGATGTTGGCCGCGCTCTCCCAGTCGGAGTAGTAGTCGCACGCCCGCGGGTCGAGGAACTGGAAGCGCGCGAAGTTCGCCGGCCGCCGAGGGTCCTCGAACAGCGGTGAGTGCAGCGCCCACCCCAGGGTGTTGGTCGCGAGGATGTCCAGGCGGCCGTTGGCGACGAACGCGGCGGACCCGGTCATCGAGTCCAGCATCCACTGCACGCGCGGCTGGATCCGCGCCCTGCCGCGTCGCTGGACCGCGCGGGCCGGCCTGGCGGCGCGGGCCAGGTTGAACAGGTGGAGCCGCTCGGCCTCGTCCAGCAGGAGCGCCCGCGCGACGGCCTCCAGGACCTCCTCGGAGACGCCGGCGATGTGCCCCTTCTCCAGCCGCTCGTACCAGCCGGTGCTCACCCCGGCCAGGACGGCGACCTCCTCGCGGCGCAGCCCGGGGACCCGCCGCCGGCCACCCCCGGGGAGCAGCCCGGCCTGCTCGGGGGTGATCCGGGCGCGCCGGCTGGCGAGGAAGTCGCGGATGTCGGAGCGGTTGTCCACGCGGTCGACGCTACGTCGGCCGGGCCCGGGGAGGGGGGTGGAGCCGCTACCCCCACAAACGCGACTCCCCGCGCCCGCCTCCGGCGGGGTTCGGTGGAGGGGACAGCACACCACTCCCGAAGGAGCAGCGTCTTGCGAGGAGCCGTACTCCACGCCCCCGGTGACGTCCGGGTCGAGGACCGTCCACAGCCGCGGATCGAGCAGCCCACCGACGCGGTCATCCGGGTGACCGCCGCGTGCGTGTGCGGGTCGGACCTGTGGCCCTACCGCGGCATCGAGCCGATCGACGGGCCGCGGCCGATGGGCCACGAGTACGTCGGCGTGGTCGAGGAGGTGGGCAGCGAGGTCACCACGCTCACACCCGGCCAGTTCGTCGTCGGCTCGTTCTTCGCCTCGGACAACACCTGCGAGATCTGCCGGGCCGGGTACCAGTCCCGGTGCGTGCACGGCGAGTTCGCCAGCCCGACCGGCGCGCAGGCGGAGTTCGCCCGCATTCCGCTGGCCGACGGCACCCTGGTCGCCACCCCGGGCACGCCGGACGCCGACCTGGTCCCGAGCCTGCTGGCCGCCTCCGACGTGCTGGGCACCGGCTGGTTCGGCGCGGTCGCCGCCGAGGCGGGGCCGGGCAGGACCGTCGCCGTCGTCGGTGACGGCGCCGTCGGCCTGCTCGGGGTGCTGGCCGCCAGGCAGCTGGGGGCGGAGCGGATCATCGCCTTCAGCCGGCACGAGCCCCGCCAGGCCCTGGCCCGCGAGTTCGGGGCCACCGACATCGTCACCTCACGCGGCGACGAGGGCGTGGCCGAGGTCCGGGAGCTCACCGGTGGCCTGGGCGCGCACTCGGTCATCGAGGCCGTCGGCACCCAGGAGTCGATGCTGCAGGCCATCCGCGCCACCCGACCCGGCGGGCACGTCGGCTACGTCGGCGTCTCCCACGACGTGCAGCTGCCCGGCGAGGAGCTGTTCTTCTCCGGCGTCCACCTGCACGGCGGGCCCGCGCCGGTGCGCCGCTTCCTGCCCGACCTGATCAGCCTGATCTGGAACCGGGCCATCGACCCGGGCCGGGTCTTCGACCTCGAGCTGCCGCTGGAGCAGGCCGCCGAGGGCTACCGGGCGATGGACGAGCGGCGCGCGATCAAGGCGCTGCTGCGCCCCTGAGCACACCGTCACGGCAGGCCGTCGCTCCCGCGTGCTGCGGGAGGGACGTGCCGGCCGTGCCCACCGGCACCTGACGCCCACCACGCGGCCGCCCCGGCCGTCGACCGACACCCACCCCCACCATCGACGAGGAGCACCTCCCCGTGCGCGTTCCCGCCTACGCCGCCCCTTCCGCCGGCGAGCCCCTGGCCCCGACCACCATCGAGCGCCGTGCCGTCGGCCCGAACGACGTCCTCATCGCCGTCGAGTACGCCGGCGTCTGCCACTCCGACATCCACACCGTCAACGGCGACTGGGGGCCGCAGCCCTTCCCCGTCGTCCCCGGCCACGAGATCGTCGGCGTCGTCACCGAGGTCGGGGCCGACGTCACCACCCACCGGGTCGGCGACCGCGTCGGCGTCGGCTGCATGGTGGACTCCTGCGGCGAGTGCGCCAACTGCCGCACCGGCGACGAGCAGTACTGCCTGGACGGCATGGTCCCCACCTACGCCGGCACCGACCGCGACGGCACCACCACCCAGGGCGGCTACTCCACCCACGTCGTCGTGGACGCCGGCTTCGTGCTGCGCGTCCCCCACGGCGTCGACCCCGCCGCGGCCGCGCCCCTGCTGTGCGCCGGCATCACCACCTACTCGCCGCTGCGCCGCTGGGGCGCCGGGCCGGGCAGGCGGGTCGCCGTCGTCGGCCTCGGCGGGCTGGGCCACCTGGCCGTCAAGATCGCGCACGCGATGGGCGCCGAGGTGACGGTGCTGTCGCAGTCGCTGAAGAAGCAGGAGGACGGCCTGCGGCTGGGCGCCGACTCCTACTTCGCCACGAGCGACCCGGACACGTTTCCCCGGCTGGCCGGCCGGTTCGACCTCGTCCTCAACACCGTCAGCGCCTCGATCGACGTCGACGCCCACCTGTCGCTGCTGGCGGTGGACGGCGCGCTGGTCAACGTGGGTGCCCCGGGCGAGCCGCTGAGCCTGGACGTCATGTCGCTGATCGGCGGGCGCCGCACGTACGCCGGCTCGATGATCGGCGGCATCGCCGAGACCCAGGAGATGCTGGACTTCTGCGCGCAGCACGGCATCGGCGCCGAGGTCGAGGTCATCCCCGCCGACCGGGTCAACGAGGCCTACGAGCGGGTGCTGGCCTCCGACGTCCGCTACCGGTTCGTCATCGACGCCGCCACCCTGCGGTGACCGCGGGCCACCTGACCCGCCCGGCCGGGCCGGCGGCACCGCCCGCCGGCCCGGCCGGTGACGGTGGGCCGCCGGCGCGGCTCCCGTTCGTCGTGTACGTGCTGGCCGTCGGCACGTTCCTCATGCTCACCACCGAGTTCGTCGTCGCGGGCCTGCTCCCGGAGATCGCCGGCGACCTGCAGGTGAGCGTGGCCCGGGCCGGGCTGCTCATCACGGTGCTCGCGGTCGGCATGATCGTCGGGGCACCGGCGATGGCGCTGCTGACCCGGCGGCAGCCGCCCGGCGCTGCGGCCGGGACGGGGGCCTGCGGTCGCCGCGCCGGCCGGACGGAGGGCACGGCGCCCGGCGGGCGCGGAGCGGGAGGGCACCAGGGAGGTGGCGCCGCCGCCGTGCCCGGTCACCGCACGGCGGCGGGCACCACGCGCGCGGTGCGCCTACTCGGCAGCGGGGCCCGTCACGAGCCGTCGGAACTCCTCCGCGGTCATCACGTGGGCGGTGGAGAACGCGAGGATGGACAGCGTGGCCCGGTGGACGTCGTCGGCGGACATGGCACCCCAGCCGACGTCCGGGTAGTCGAAGGTCCCCGTGGCGTCGGACAGGAACGCCACCTTGTAGTTGTGGAACATGGCGTCGCGCGCGGTCGCGTGGCAGCAGTTCTCCGTGGTCGTCCCGGAGACCACCACCGAGTCGATCCCCCACTCGCGGAGGATCAGGTCCAGGTCGGTCGCGAAGAAGCCGCTGTACCGGTGCTTCTTGATCACGTGCTCACCGGGCGCCGGTGCCAGCGCCGGGAAGATCTCGGAGCCGGGCGTGCCGTCGACGAGCGCGGCCCGCTGGTCGATCGGCGGGTAGAGATCGTCGTACAGCCCCATGTCGGAGCCGTCCTCGCGGTGGACGTGGGCGGTGTAGATGACCCGGATCCCGTTGTCCCGGCAGAACGCCAGCGTCTGCGCGAGCTCGTCGGCCATGGCGAGGGCCTGCTTGGACTGCAGTGCCGCCCCTTCGGCGACGAAGTCGTTCTGCATGTCCACGACGATCATCGCCGTCCGGGCGGGGTCGATGCGGTCGAAGGTGTAGGGCACGGCGACCTCCGGGTGAGGTGGGACGAGGGACGCGGCCGGTCGGCCGCCGGGAACGGATCAGCTCCGATGTGTCATGTCGACATCGGACGTCGTCAGTGTGACACCTGGAGGCGGAGGAGGGACACCCCCCGGCGGCAGGGTCCTGCTCCGCGGCAGAGCCGTGACCGCATCCCGGCCGGTCCCGTCGACCGCGGTCGACGGGACCGGGAACCCCGTCGCCGCGTCATGACACGGGGTCCTGTCGCGCGGTCAGACGCGCGGCGATGTCCTCCCGCAGCGCCTTCTTGTCGATCTTGCCGACCTTGGTGGTGCGCAGTTCGTCGACGATCTCGAGGTGCTCGGGCCACGTGAAGGTGGCGACGCCGGCCGCGGCGAGGGCCCGGCGGACGTCGTCGAGGGTGAGGGTGGTGCCGGGCTTGAGGACGGCGTAGAGGCAGACTCGCTCGCCGAGCTGGGGGTCGGGCATGGCCACGGCGGCGACGTGGGCGACCTGGGGGAGGAGCTGGTAGGCGAGGTTCTCCACCTCCTCGGCGCTGATCTTCTCGCCGCCGCGGTTGATCATGTCCTTGTCGCGGCCCTCGACGACCAGGTTGCCGTCGGGCCGCCGCCGGACGACGTCGCCGCTGCGGTACCAGCCGTCGGCGGTGAAGGCGCGCGCGTTCTGCTCCGCGGCGCGGTAGTAGCCGCGCGGGGTGTAGGGCCCGCGGGTGAGCAGGGCGCCGGGCGTGCCGTCGGGCACGTCCCGGTCCAGCTCGTCGACGACGCGGACCTCGTCGCCCTCGCTCAGGGGCCGGCCCTGGGTGGTGCAGACGACGTCCTCGGGGTCGTCGAGACGGGTGTAGTTGAGCAGCCCCTCGGCCATGCCGAACACCTGCTGCAGGGTGCAGCCGAGAACCGGGCGGACGGTGCGGGCGATCTCGTCGGCCAGCCGGGCGCCGCCGACCTGCAGCAGCCGCAGCGACCGCAGCTGCTCGGCACCGTTCTCGCCGGCGTGGGCGAGCCAGCGCTGGGCGACCGCCGGCACCGCGGCGGTGACGGTGACGCCCTCGGCGTCGATGGTGGCGAAGGCCCGCTCGGGCTCGGGGGAGGGCAGCATGACCACCGTCCCGCCGCTCAGGAGGGCGCCGAGGATGCCCGGGCAGGCCAGCGGGAAGTTGTGCGAGGCGGGCAGCGACACCAGGTAGACCGAGTCCGGGCCGAGCCCGCAGAGCTCGGCGCTGGCCCGGGCGTTGTAGGCGTAGTCGTCGTGGGTCCGCGCGATCAGCTTCGGCAGACCCGTCGTGCCGCCGGAGAGCAGGAAGACGGCCACCGACCGGCTGGCGGGCTGGTCGGCGTCCCACCGCGCGCGGACCGCGGCCGGGTCGTCGGGCTCGGCGCACAGGGCGGTGAGGTCCACGTGGCCGGGCCGCACCGGGTCGCCGACCACCAGGACGTGCTCCAGGGTGTCCGATCCGGCGCGCAGCTCCTCGGCCATCTCGGCGTGGTCGAACCCGCGCAGCGTGGCCGGCACCACGAGCGCCGCCGACGCGCTGTGCGCGGCCAGGTGGCCGAGCTCGTGCTGCCGGTGGGCCGGCAGGGCCATCACCGGCACGATCCCGGCGCGCAGGCAGGCCACGGTGAGGACGACGAACTGCCAGCAGTTGGGCAGCTGGACGACGATGCGGTCCTCCCGCTGCAGGCCGAGGTCGTCGACCAGCCGGCCGGCCAGGGCGTCGGCGCGCGCGGCCAGTGACCGGTGGGTCAGCCGGACGTCACCGTCGACCAGGGCGACCGCGTCGGGGTGTGCGTCGGCGGCGGCCAGCAGTTCGGTGCCCAGGGCGACCTGGCGCCACCAGCCCTTCTCGGTGTAGAGGTGCGCGAGGTCGTCGGGCCAGGGGACGACGCCCTCGGCGATGGGCGGAACGGCGCGGGTGCGGGTCATGGACGGGCCTCCTTGCCCAGGGTCAGGACGGCGTCGAGCGCGAGCAGCCCGCCGGCGGTCACGCGCAGCGGGTTGACCTCCACGGCCTCGATCTCGGGATGGCCCACGAGCAGGTCCCCGAGGGCGGCCAGCGCGCAGCCCAGGGCGGTGCGGTCGGCGACCGGGCCGCCGCGGAAGCCGTCGAGCAGGGCCCGGCCGCGCAGCTCGTCGGCCAGCTCCCCGGCTGCCTCGGGACCCAGCGGTGCCGGGGCGATGGCGACGTCGGCCAGTGCCTCGGCCACGACACCGCCCAGCCCGACGAGCACGACCGGCCCGAAGACGGGGTCGCGGGAGGCCCCCACGACGAGGTCGACGCCGGAGGGCGCCATGGACTCGACGAGGAAGCGCGTGACGCCGATCCCCTCGAGGGCGTCGAGGGCGGCATCGAGTCCGGCGGCGTCCCGGATGCCCAGGTGCACGCCGCCGACGTCGGACTTGTGGGTGACCGTGGCGTCGAGCAGCTTGACCGCGAGCGGTCCGGGCAGGTCGGCCAGGGCGCCGTGCGCCTCCGCCCGGTCGGCACAGGCCCGCCGCGGTGGCGTGGGGATGCCGAGCCGTCCGAGGAGGGTCTTGGCCTCGTCCTCGTCGAGGTCGCGGTGCGGAACGGGCACCTGCACGGGCCTCCGCTCGGTCGCACCGCTCCTGCGGCCCCGCGCGCGGGCGTCGTCGACCAGGGCCGAGACCGCGACGGTCAGCGCGGCGGGGCCGTCGAGGGCGGGCACGCCCAGCTTGCGCAGCGCCTGGCGCTGCGGCGTCACCTGCTCGGGCGGGCCGCCCAGCCCGACGACGACCGGCCCGGCGCCGGTGGCGAGCGCGCCCTCCACGGCGGCCGGGAGGTCGAGCGCGTCGGGCTCGGCGAGGGCGTAGACGCTGACGAGGTCGATGCCCGGGTCCGCGGCGACCGTGGCCAGCACCTGGCCGAAGCCGGGGCCGGGGCGGCCGGTGTCCACGGGGTTGACCTGGTAGGTGAGCGGCGGCAGCAGTTCGGCCACCGCGGTCCGCGTGGCGTCGGCCAGCGGCGGGACGGCGACCCCGCGGCCGCGCAACCCGTCGACGTGCAGCAGCGCGGGCCCGGCCTGCGCGGTGAGGACCCCGACCCCCGGGTCGATGACGGGGGACAGCCGCAGCGCCGAGAGCGCGGTGACCGCGTCGACCAGCTCGCGCTCGTCGTCGACCAGCACGGCGCCGGCGGCCCGGAGCGCGGCACGCGTGGTGCGCCAGGAGGTGGCCAGGGCGCCGGTGTGCGAGCGGGCGAACTCGGCGACGTCGTTGCGCCCGACGACGAGCGCGGCCACCGGTACCCGCGCGCTCAGGGCCCGCACCGCGGCGGTCAGCGCCGGGCCGTCGGCGACCGATTCCACGTGCAGGGCCACGGCCCGCGTGGTCTCGTCGTCGACCAGGTGGGTGAGCACGTCGGCGGCGGTGACGTCGACGGCATTGCCCAGCCCGACGGCGAGCGAGACGCCGATGTCGGCCTCGGCGAGCAGGAAGGCCAGCGCGTGGTTGACCCCGCCGCTGGCCGCGACCACCGCCACCGGGCCGGCGGGCACCGCGCCCGCACCGGGCACGAAGGTGGCGGTGAGGCCGCGCGAGAGGACGAGGAACCCGGAGGTGTTCGGCCCCAGCAGCGCGACCCCGTTGTCCCGCGCGGCAGCCAGCAGGTCCTGCTGATAGCCGACACCCGGGCCGCCGGCCTCGGCGTAGCCGCCGGAGGTGACCAGGGCCGCCCGCACGCCGGCCCGGGCCGCGTCGGCCAGGGCCTGCGCGGAGACGGCCGCGGGTACACAGAGCACCGCCAGCTCGATCGGGTCGGGGGAGGCCGCGGCGGCGTCGGCCACGGTGGCGAACCGGCCGGCCGCCGGGTCCACGTCGCGGGGGTTGACCCCCACCACGGTGCCCGGGAAGCGGCTCAGGGAGCGGGCCATGACCGCGCCCAGCTTGCCCGGGTCGCGCGAGGCCCCGACGACGGCGATCCCGCGGGGTGCGAACAGCGGGTCCAGACGGCTCACGAGCCGACCTCCTCGACGGGTGCGCCCACCAGGTCGGTGCGCCCGGAGAGCACGGCGGTGACGGCGACATCCGAAGCGAGCCCCGGGTCGACCTCCTCGACCAGCAGGCTCACCGCCCGGTGCTCGAGCCGGGCCGCCTCGCACAGCAGCCGGCGGGTCAGCGCGGTGCCGCCGCCGACCGCGACCAGGGCGGTGCCGGCGGCCACGCCCTTCGCCACGGCGTCCAGGGCGGCGGGCAACCGGTCCTCGCTGTCCGGGGCGGCCACCCACAGGCCCCAGGGGCCGCCGTCGTCGGTCGGCCCCGGCCGCAGGGGGAGCGGACCACCGGGCAGGTGGGCCGCTCCGTCGCCGACCACGACGACCCGCCCCGTCAGCCGCTGACCGGCGACCTCGAGGGGGCTGTCCAGCGGTTCGGCCCCGTGGACCGCCCGCCAGCGGTCGTGGACCCCGGCGACGAACGCGTCGTCGCGGCGGCGCAGCTTGGACTCGGGCAGGCTGCGGGTGAAGAAGTGGTAGGCGAACTGCCACGCCGGGAGGGTGTCGTGGGAGCGGCCGAAGTGCTCCCACCACGACAGGCTCGGCCGCGCGGAGTCCTGGATCTTCGCGACCTGGGGCTGCCGGATCGTCTCGTAGGTCGCCAGGGCGGCGTCGACGTCGTCCCGGTGCTCGTCGAGGGCGGCGACCAGCGCGACGGCGTCCTCCATGGCCATCTTCGTGCCGGAGCCGACCGAGAAGTGCGCGGTGTGGGCGGCGTCGCCGAGCAGCGCGATCGCGGTCCCTCCCACCCGGTGTCGCCAGCGGCGGGCGCGGCGGGTGCGGAAGTTGCCCCACCGGGAGTTGTTGACCAGCAGCGGGTGCCCGTCGATCTGCTCGGCGAACAGCTCCTGCAGGTAGGTGCGCGTCTTCTCGTCGCTGGGGCCGGGCGGCTGGGTGACGTCGAACTCGTCCAGCCCCGCGGCGCGCCAGGTGTCCTCGTCGGTCTCGACGATGAACGTGGACACACCGTCGCCGATCGGGTAGCCGTGGACGGCGAAGACCCCGTGCGGGCCGCGCTCGTGCACGAACGTCAGCCCCTCGAAGGGGTACGTGGTGCCCAGCCAGACGAACTTCGCGGTCGCGGTCTCGGCGGTCGGGCCGAAGACGTCGGCGAACCGGTCCCGCAGGCGCGAGTTGGCCCCGTCGGCGGCGACCACCAGGTCGTATCCGGCCGCCAGGAGCTCCTCGGGGTCGACCTCGGTGGAGAACCGGACGTCGACGCCGGCCTCGACCGCCCGCCGCTGCAGCAGGTCGAGCAGCGTCCTCCGCTCGACGGCGGCCATCCCGTTGCCGTGGCACAGGAATCGCTCGCCGTGCAGTCGCAGCTCGATCGGGTCCCAGTGCACGCCGTGCTCGGCCAGTGCGTCCCGGACGACCGGGTCTGCCGCGTGGATGCCCTCCAGCGTGGCGTCGGAGAACACGACCCCGAAGCCGAACGTGTCCTGGGCACGGTTGCGCTCGAAGACGGTGACCTCGCGATCGGGTGCGCCGGCCTTCGCGAGAGTGGCGGCGAACAGGCCCCCGGGACCACCGCCCAGTACCGCTACGCGCATCGTGCGTCCCCCTCGCGCCCTGGTGTGTCACAATATCCGTCGAGCAGCGTGAGATTGACACAGGTTGCGCCACGGGGGCAACCCGCCACCGGCAGCCGGCCGGGTCGAGCAGATCCGGGTGCCGCACCGGGTGCGTGTCGCAGCCCCGTAGCGCCGGCGTGGTGTCCCGGTCGGACAATCGGGAGGAGTGGCCAGACCGGTCGCCGCGCGCACGATGGGAGCTGGATGAGACCGCGGTCCGTCGTCTTCGACCTGTTCGGGGACCACCTGCGCTACCACGGCGGCGCCGCGCGGATCCAGGCGCTGGTCGACCTGCTGGGGGTCTTCGACGTCGGGGAGCCGACCGCCCGCATCGTCCTGGCCCGCATGCGGAAGGAGGGGTGGTTCGACACCCACCGGGAGGGCCGTCACGCCGTCTACACGTTGACGGACAAGGCCTGGCAGCTGCTGGACGAGGGGCGCACCAGGATCTTCGAGCGCGCGCACCCGCCGTGGGACGGCCAGTGGCGCATGGTCATCTACGCGGTCTCCGAGCAGGACCGAGCCGAGCGGGAGCGGTTGCGGCGCACCCTCTCCTGGCTGGGTTTCGGGCCGCTGGCGACGGCGACGTGGCTCAGCCCGCACGAGCGGCTCGACGAGGTGGAGCGCGCCCTGCCGGACACGTCGGCACGGCTGGACCTGCTGACCTGCCGTTCCCGTGACCGGGCGACCGACCTGGACATGGTCGAGCGCTGCTGGGACCTCAAGGCGCTCGGCCGCGACTACCAGGACCTCGTCACCCGCCTGGAGGAGCTGCCCCCGACCTCCGAGCTCGCCACCCTGCCCGGTCAGGACGCACTCCGACTGCGGATCGAGCTGGTCTCCGGCTACCGGCACTTCCCCTTCCGGGACCCCGACCTGCCGGCCGAGCTGCTGCCGGAGGACTGGCCCGGTCGCCGCGCGCACGAGCTGTTCGTCGCGGCGCACGAGGCGCTGGCGCAACCGGCCGACGCGTTCGTGACGGCGGTGCTGGGCCGGCACGATCCCTGAGCCCGGCGGCACGCCCGGGGGTGTCCGGCGCCGCGCCCCGACCCCCGCCTGGGCGGAACCCGACACATCCACGTCCCCTAGCCTGGAGCGGAGTCCGCCGGTCCGGCCCCCGCGCTCGCGACGTCGAGGAACGGCGGCACCGCATTCCTCGAGGAGATCAGACCGACATGCCCAGAGCTCTGCTGCTGGAGAACATCGACCCGGTGGCGGTGGAGCTGCTGTCCTCGGCTGGTTACGAGGTGGAGTCGCTGCGGGGAGCGCTGGACGAGGCCGACCTGACCGCCGCGCTGGACGGCGTCCACCTGCTGGGCATCCGGTCGAAGACGCAGGTGACCGCCGACGTGCTGGAGGCCCAGCCGCACCTGGCGGCCGTGGGCGCCTTCTGCATCGGCACCAACCAGATCGACCTGGTCGGGGCGGCCGCGGCGGGGGTGGCGGTGTTCAACGCGCCGTACTCCAACACCCGCAGCGTGGTGGAGCTGGCGATCGCGGAGATCATCAGCCTGGCCCGTCGGCTGGTCGACCGGGACCGCGCGCTGCACGCCGGGACCTGGGACAAGTCGGCCAAGGGCAGCCACGAGATCCGGGGGCGGACCCTGGGCATCGTGGGCTACGGCAACATCGGCAGCCAGCTGTCGGTGCTGGCCGAGGCGCTGGGCATGCGGGTGCTGTTCTACGACTTGGAGGACAAGCTCGCCCTGGGCAACGCGGAGGCCTGCGGCAGCCTGGAGGAGCTGCTCGAGCGCGCGGAGACCGTGACGTTGCACGTCGACGGGCGGGCCGGCAACGCGGGGCTGTTCGGCGCCGAGCAGTTCGCCCGGATGCGCCGGCGCAGCCTGTTCCTCAACCTCTCCCGCGGGTTCGTCGTCGACCACCGGGCGCTGCGCGAGCACATCGAGAGCGGCCACATCGCGGGCGCGGCCGTCGACGTCTTCCCCGACGAGCCGCGCGAGCAGGGGGACCCGTTCGACTCGGTGCTGCGCGGGCTGCCCAACGTCATCCTCACCCCGCACGTCGGCGGGTCGACCCAGGAGGCCCAGTACGACATCGGGCGGTTCGTCGCCGGCAAGCTGGCCGACTACTGCCGCACCGGGACGACGACGCTGAGCGTGAACCTGCCCGCGGTGGCCCTGCACGGGTCTTCGGCGGCCCGGTTCGCGCTGCTGCACCGCAACGTCCCCGGCGTGCTGGCGCGGGTCGACGCGCTGGTCGGCGAGCACGGCCTCAACGTCGACGGTCAGGTGCTGGCCACCCGCGGCGAGCTCGGCTACGTCGTCACCGACGTCAGCGGCGACATGCCCCCTGCCCTGCTCGCCGCCCTGGAGGCGCTGCCCGAGACCGTGCGCCTGACGACGTTGCCCCAGCGCCCCTGAGCCCGGGTCCCCGGGTGCGACCGGAGCAGGAGCAGAGCGGTGCGCCGCTCCGGGGGCTCCGGTGGGCGAGGAGCCGCACCGGCGGGTGGCGGAGGACCGGGTCTCGCGTTCCCCTCACCCTCCGTTGCCGCGGTCACCACCACAGCGGACCCCAGCGACGTGCCTCTGCCCGGACCCGGGACCAGGGGACCTCCGCGATCTTGGCCCGGCCGATGACGTTGGCGCCCCAGCGCATCGTCACGTTGGCCCGCACCGTGTGCAGCCGGTTCTCGAAGAGCATCTTCTCGCTGATCCAGGAGATGGCGTCCAGTTCCGGCTTCCACGCCGCGCTGTAGCCCGCCGCCGCGACGGCCAGGGAGGCGGCGCCGGGTCCGGCTGCGCCGATGCACCGGTCGAGCTCGATGGCCCCCTCCATGGCGGCGTTGACGCCCTGGCCGATCGGGGGGAAGGGCCCGGCGGCGTCGCCCAGCAGGACGGCCCGGCCGCCGGCCAGCCGGGAGCACGTCAGTCTCTGGCCGATGTGGTGGCTGGTCCGGCCGGCGAACGCGGTGACGGCCGCGTCGCTGGCGAGGTCCAGCACGCGAGGACAGTGCTGCCGGAGGTAGGCGCGGGCCGCGCCGACCGAGGAGAACGACAGCGGCCGGCGGGTGCCGATCGCGCAGAACCAGCGCGGGCCGTCGGACTCCTCGTCGCCCGGGATCGCACCGGCGACGCAGAAGGGCCGGGTCGCCAGTGCCTGGAGGCGGGTCTCGTCGAGTTGGTCGCTGAGCCGGTCGAGCGCGATCATCGTCACGTGGTTGGGCAGCGACTTCTTGGCCACGGTGAAGCCGGGCACCTGCCGCTGCATCGCCTGGCGGACCACCGAGCCGGCCCCGTCCGCCCCGACGACCAGGTCGAACTGTCGCGTCACCGGCTCCCCGCCCGGCGCCGTGGCGGAGACGGCTCCGGTGCGGACGTCGACATGGGTCACGCGGCAGCCGTACTCGACCTCGACGGCGTCCCGGTGGCGGTCGGTCACCACCGCGGTGAGCGCCCGGAGGATGTCGCCGCGCGAGCCGGTCCACCCTGGTCCCGGCCAGTCCTCCACCACCCGGCCGGCGTACTGGATGCCCCGGAACGGGAGCAGGCGGGCGTCGAAGTACCCGGTGGCGTCGATGTGCCGCAGGGCCCGCAGGCCGTGCCCGGTGATGTCGATGGTGTAGGAGCGGTCGGGGTTGAACCGCGGGGTCAGCTCCGGGTGCCCGTCGCGCTCCAGGACGGTCGTCCGGATCCCGCGCCGCGCCAGCGCGATGGCCGCCACCAAGCCCGCGGGGCCGCCGCCGACGACGGCGATGCGGGGGAGGTCCTCGTGCTCCCGTGCCCCGGGTTCCTCGTCGGCGTGGTCGGACATGGCCGGCTCCCCTCGTCCCTCCCTGGACCTGTGCCGGTGGTCAGGGTGGTCGGCCGGGAGCCGCGGTCGCATCCATGACCTCCCCAGTGCTGCAGCACCAGCCCGGTCGGCTGCTGCTCGGCCGGAGGTCCGAGCGCATGCGCCTCGACGACGCGCTCGCGGGTGCGCGGACGTCGCGCAGCCAGGTGCTGGTCGTCCGCGGCGAGCCGGGGGTCGGGAAGTCGGCGCTGCTCTCCTGGGCCGCGCAGCAGGCCGGGACCGCCCGCTGTCTGCGGGCCGCGGGTGTGGGATCCGAGCTCGACCTCCCGTTCGCCGTGCTGCACCAGCTGCTCCTCCCGGTGGTCGACCGGATCGAGGCGCTGCCCCCGGTGCAGGCCGATGCCCTTCGCGGGGCGCTGGGCCTGGGGCCGGCACGGGGCGGCGACCGGTTCCTGGTGGCGGTGGGCGTGCTGTCGCTGCTGGCCGAGGTGGCGGTGGAGTCCGGCGTGGTCTGCCTGGTCGACGACGCGCAGTGGGCGGACCCCGCGTCGGTGGGGGCGTTGGTGTTCGCGGCCCGGCGGCTCGAGGCCGAGGGTGTCGTGCTGATCGCCGCGACCCGCGCCCCGGGAGGGGACGCGTTCGCCGCCGCGGGGCTGCCGGAGCTCGTGCTCGGGGGCCTGGACCCGCAGGCGGCCGATGCCCTGGTCGCCGCACGGGCGCCCACGGCGGCCGAGCCGGTCCGTCGGCGGCTGGTGGAGGGCACCGGCGGGAACCCGCTGGCGCTGGTCGAGCTGCCCGGGGTGCTGACGCCCGGACAGCTGGCCGGGCTGGAGCCCCTGCCCGACCCGCTGCCGGTCGGCACCGGCATCGAGCGGGTCTTCGCCGACCTGGCCGCGCAGCTGCCGGTGCCCACCCGCCGGCTGCTGGTCCTGGCGGCCGCGGACGACACCGGACGGCTCGACGTGATCGGTCGTGCGGCCGCCGTGTGCGGCCTGGACACGGCCGACCTCGCCACCGCCGAGGCGCGGGGCCTGGTGCGGGTCACCGGCGACCGGGTGGAGTTCCGCCATCCGCTGGTGCGCTCGGCCGTGTACCAGGATGCCGGTCACGCCGGGCGGCAGGCAGCGCACCGCGGCCTGGCGGCGGCGCTCGACGGTGCCGAGGACGTCGACCGCCGGGCCTGGCACCTCGCGGCGGCGGCGGTGGCGCCCGACGACGCCGTGGCCGACCTCCTGGAGTCGTCGGCCCAGCGGGCACGGGCCCGGTCCGGGCCGGCCGCGGCCGCGGCCGCCCTCCGCCGGGCCGCGACGCTCACCGGGGCGCCCGACCGGCGTGGCCGGCGGCTCGTGGCGGCGGCCGAGGCGAGCTGGGCCGCCGGTTGGCCCGCCCGCGCCCTCCAGCTGCTGGACGAGGGGGGACCGCTGCTCCGGGACCCGGACCAGCGGGCGTCCCTCCGCGGCCTGCGCGGGCTGATCGAGCTCAGCGGCGGATCGCCCGACACCGCCTACCCGCTCCTCGTCGCCGCGGCGCAGGAGGCCGCAGACCGGTCCGCTGCCCTGGCGCACCTCGCACTCGCAGGTGAGGCCGCCTCGCTCGCCGGTGGTGAGCGGGCCGTCGAGCTCGGCCGCCTGGTCGGACAGCTCGTGCCGGGGGCCGCGGGTGACGGGGAGCCGGTGGTCGACCTGCTGACCGGGGTCGCCGACCTCTGCGCGGGGGAGTGGGGGGACGGCACCGCCCGGTTGCGCCGGGTCGTGAGCCGAGCCGGGCAGGCCGAGGATCCCCTGACGCTGCTGCGCGCCGGACAGGCGGCCCTGCTGGTCGGTGACGAGGTCGCGGCCCGCCGCTTCTACCTGCGGGCGCAGGCGACGGTGCGCCGGACCGGGACGATCGGTCTGCTGGCCACGACGCTCAACCGGCTCGCCTTCTCCTACGCGCAGTCCGGGCTGCTCGACGACGCCGTGACGACGTGTCAGGAGGGTCTCCGGCTCGCCCGCGAGCTGGGTCAACAGTCGGCCACGGCCGACGTCGTGCTCGCCCTCGTCGCCGCCTGGCGTGGCGACGAGGAGTCGTGCCGGCGGCACGTCCGAGACGCGACGGCGCAGGCGGAGGCGCATCGGCTGGGGGCCGTCGGGGCCGGGGCGTCGTGGGCGCTCGGCCTGCTCGAGCTCGGTCTCGGCCGGCCGGAGGAGGCGCTCGTGCGACTCGCTCCTGTGGTGGCCCGTCGGGGGCTGAGCCACCCGGGAGTGGCGCTGTGGGCGACCCCCGACCTGGTCGAGGCCGCGGCACGGGCCGGTCGTCCCGAGGACGGGCGCGCTGCGCTGCAGCGGTTCGGCGGCTGGGCCCGGCGCGCCGGGACGCCCTGGGGGCTCGCCCTCGCCCGCCGGGGCGCCGCGCAGCTCGCGGGCGGCGACCCGGTCGGCTACGAGGAGGCGCTGGAGCAACACGACGCGGCGACCCGGCCCCTCGACGAGGCCCGTACCCGGCTGTCCTACGGCGAGACGCTGCGGCGGCTGCGGCGCAGGGTGGACGCCCGGGTCGCACTGCGCGCGGCCGCGGAGGCCTTCGACCGCGTGGGCGCGGTGCCGTGGGCGGACCGGGCGCTCGCGGAGCTCCGTGCCACAGGGGAGACCCTCGGCCGGCGGCAGGCCACCGACTGGGCCCGCCTCACGCCGCAGGAGCTGCAGATCGCGCGGCTGGCCGCAGGCGGCGCCTCCAACCCCGAGATCGCCGTGCAGCTGTTCCTCTCCCGCAAGACCGTGGAGTACCACCTGCACAAGGTGTTCACCAAGCTGGGCCTCGGCGGGAGGAGCGAGCTCGTCCGGGCGGTGACGTCCCACGACCTCTGAGGTGGGCAGTGCCGTCGGCAGGCCGAGAGCCTGTCCCGGGCAGGGCGGGGGACGCGTGCCCCCGGCCGGAGACCGGGCCCGAGGTGCCGCGGCGGGACCGGCGATCAGAACGGGCATCTCGTGGCCCCCGCAGCACACGCCGTCCCGTGGTGCCGGGGTGTGTGGAGAATCACTTCGGGCCCTTGTTCTGGGACAGCGCCTCTGGTTCCCTCTTGCGAAGTGAGTCTCGAATGACGCAACACGATTGGGGAGTGTCATGGAGCAACCGCGCCGCGAGCACGGCTCGCGCCCGCACCCGCTGAGCGAGGCGCTGGACGTGGGCGCCGATCCGACCCCTGTCGACGGCGCCGGCGTGGCGGGGGAGGAGCGCTCGGTCCCGGCGACGGGGGTGTCGGCCACCGGGACCCACCCCGCCATCGCGGAGCCGCCACCCTGCGTCGCCGACCGCCACTGGGCCGTGGACCGGGTGCTGTTCGCCGTCGCCGCGGCCATGGCGCTGGGTTTCGTGGTGTGGGGCTTCGCGACGCCCACGGGGCTGGGCACGGTGAGCGGGTCGGTCCTCGGCTGGGTCACCGGGAACCTCGGCTGGCTGTTCGTGCTCCTGGCGTCGGCGTTCGTCATCTACGTGATCTGGCTGGCTGCCAGCAAGTACGGGCGGATCCCGCTGGGGCGCGATGACGAACGGCCGGAGTTCCGCACGATCTCCTGGATCGCGATGATGTTCAGCGCCGGCATGGGCATCGGCCTGATGTTCTTCGGCGTCGCCGAGCCGCTGTCGCACTTCGTCGCCCCGCCGCCGCTCACGACCGAGGCCGAGTCGTCCGAGGCCATCCAGACGGCGATGGCCACCACGCTGTTCCACTGGACGCTGCACCCGTGGGCGCTGTACGCCGTCGTCGGCCTGGCCATCGCCTACGGGACCTTCCGGCGCGGCCGCCGGCAGCTGATCAGCTCCGCCTTCATCCCGCTGCTGGGCGAGCGGCGGGCCACCGGCCCGGCCGGCCGGGTCATCGACGTCCTGGCCATCTTCGCGACGCTGTTCGGGTCGGCGGCCTCCCTCGGCCTGGGTGCCCTGCAGATCGGCAGCGGGGTGGAGATCCTCGGCTGGGCCGGGGACGTCGGCAACGGCGTCCTGGTCGCGATCATCGCGGTGCTGACCGCGGCGTTCGTCGCCTCCGCCGTCTCGGGCATCGCCAAGGGCATCCAGTGGCTGTCCAACACCAACATGGTCCTGGCCCTGGTGCTCGCCCTGTTCGTCTTCCTCGCGGGGCCGACGATCTTCATCCTCAACCTCATCCCCGACGCGGTCGGCAGCTACTTCTCCGACCTCGGCGAGATGGCCGCGCGCACCGAGGCCACCGGCGGCGACCCGATGGCCGCCTGGCTGCGCGGCTGGACGGTCTTCTACTGGGCCTGGTGGATCAGCTGGACGCCGTTCGTCGGGCTGTTCATCGCGCGCATCAGCCGCGGCCGCACCATCCGCCAGTTCGTCACCGGCGTGCTCCTGGTGCCCAGCCTGGTCAGCCTGCTGTGGTTCGCCGTCTTCGGTGGGGCCGGGATCGCCGCCCAGCGCGACGGCGCCGACGTCGCCGGCCAGGGCACCACCGAGGGGCAGCTGTTCGCCGTCCTGGGCCAGTACCCGCTGGCCACCGCCGCGACCGTGCTCGTGATGGTCCTCGTGGCGATCTTCTTCGTGTCCGGCGCGGACGCCGCCTCGATCGTCATGGGGTCGCTCTCCCAGCGCGGCACCCTGGAGCCGAGCCGCTGGGTCGTCGTCTTCTGGGGCGTGGTGATGGGCTCGGTCGCCGCGATCATGCTCCTCCTGGGCGAGGACGGTGCGGCCCTGACCGGCCTGCAGAACCTGACCATCATCGCGGCCCTGCCGTTCGCCCTCGTGATGGCGGCGATGGCGGTGAGTCTGGTCAAGGACCTCCGCCGCGACCCGATCGTGCTGCGTGGCAACTACGCCACCCTGGCGATCGAGCAGGCCGTCGTCGACGGCATCAGCCGCCACGGCGACGACTTCGTCCTGGTCGTGGAGAAGACCCCGGGATCACCGTCGGACGCCGCGACGCAGCCGACCCCGGCGGGCCCGGAGGCCGAGGGCCCGGTGTCGATCACCCCCAACGGCAACTTCGTGTCGCCGCCTGCCGGCGGCGCCGCCGTCCCCGCGCAGGGTCAGGCCAAGGCGGAGACCGTCGGCCGCCCGCAGGACCCGCGCGACTAGGCCCGGGGCCCCGCCCCCCCCCCCCCCCCGCGGGGGGGGGGGCCGCCGCGGGGCGGGGGGCCCCGACGCTCGACACCGCCGGACTGGACCTGCCGCCGGCGCTCGCCGTCGTGAGCGCGCACCGCCGCCTGCGCGGCCCGTACACG
>NZ_JBJGYJ010000010.1:0-146446 GCF_054049935.1 Geodermatophilus sp. SYSU D00742 | reverse complement strand
CCCCCCCCCCCCCCCCCCCCCCCCCCCCCCCCCCCCCCCCCCCCCCCCCCCCCCCCCCCCCCCCCCCCCCCCCCACGACGGTGGGTCAGGGGGTGGGGTCGGGCAGGGGCCGCGCGCGTGCCACGGGCAGGTCGAGGGCGGACGTGGCCTCACCGGGCAGCGGCGGCGGCGGCGCCGGCTCGGGCTCCGCGTGGATGCGGACGTCCTTCGACAGCAGCACCGGGATGATCGCCAGGAGGAAGACGACGCCGCCGACGATCCAGAGGGTGTCGAGCTGGTTGAGGCCGCTCGCCGAGCCGTTGATCCAGCTCCCCGACGCGTTCACCAGGACGTACCCGAAGGCGACCTGCAGGCCGGCTGCCACACCGTTGAGGGTGCCGGTCAGCTCCGGCTTGGCCACGCCCAGCCAGTAGGTGTTCAGGCTGCCCCAGAACAGCGGGTCGACCATGAAGCCGAGCATCCCGATGGCGAACAGCCAGGCCAGCCACGGCAGGTCGAGCAGGCCGGCGGACAGGAAGCCCACCGCGCCCAGCGCGGCACCGAGCACCATCGGGGGGCGCAGCCGGCCCCGGAACGGGCCGGCGACGGCCCGGCCGTGCCCGAAGGCGTAGAGGATGACCGGGACGGCGGCCAGCGGGGCCACGTAGGTCACCACGTCGGGGTCGATGCCCTGCAGGGTGATCAGGCCGTAGGTGCTCCACGTCCCGATGAGCCAGGTGGGCGTGGTGGCCAGGGCGCCGGCGACGACCATGAACAGCACGCTGCGCGACCTGAACACCTTGGCGATGTCGCGCAGCGGGACGTTGGCCCGGGCGGCCTCGTCCCGGCCGACGTTGATGTGGGCGAGCTCCTCGGCGCTGATGCCGGGCAGCTGGTCGGGGCGGTTCCGGGTGAGCACCACGATGGCGACGATGGCCGGGACACCGAGCGCCGAGATGACCAGGAACGCCACCTCCCAGCCCCAGGCGGAGGTGATGGGCAGCGCGACCAGCGGCGCGACGACCGACACGATCATCAGCGAGGCGACCCACGCCGCGGTCACCTTCGCCGTCTCGATCGGGGCGAACCAGACGGCGAGCATCCGCTGGCACGGGGCCCACAGGAAGCCGAAGAAGACGCCGAAGAGCATGTTGCGCCAGTACATCTCGTCGACGGTCGTGACGAAGGCCATGCTGCCGCCGAGCACGGTGACGCCGGTGAGGCAGATCAGCAGCATCAGCCGCGGCCCGATCCGGTCGGCGAGCACCCCGGCGAGGAAGAGCATCGGGAAGTAGCCGAGCAGGTACGACGCCGAGATGCTGGCGATCTCGGCGGGGCCGGCCCCGAGGTCGGCTGCCCAGAAGGGTGTCAGGACGCTGAACTTGGCGGTGTCCAGCCACACCACGAAGTTCGTGTACAGGACGGCGTAGAACACCCACCGCCGTTTCCCGTCGATCTTGATGGACGGTCGAGCCGCCCCTGTCGTCACGCTCACTCCAGCTCCTGCCCGCATGGGACCGCGACTCGACGCGTGTCCGTGGAGGTGTCCGCCCTGCTCGGCGGTCGGGAGGAACTGTGGAGTGGGTCACAACCAGCGACAATGGAACCGTGTCCATGACGCAGCCCGTCCGGGTGTGCGTTTCCGTCGCGGACGGGGAGCCCTCGCCGCGATGCCGCGGCCGGCCCCTGCCCGGGGGACGGGCACCGGGAGACGCCACGGAGGACCCGACAGGTCCGTTGGGCCGGCGGCCGGCGCCCCGCCGACGACCTCGCCGTCGGGCCCCGGTGGTGGGCGGAGTGGCCCCCGCACGCCCCGCGCGCCTCGTGCAGCGAGGCCCGGGTGTCGGGCGCGGTCAGGCCTGCGCGGTGTGCCGATCCGCCGAGAACTCCGCACGCAGCCGGTACTTCTGGATCTTCCCCGACCCGGTCAGGGGGAACCCGTCGACGAACCGCCAGTGCCGTGGCGTCTTGTGTGGCGCGAGGTGCTGTCGGCAGTGGGCGACGAGGTCGGCCTCCGTGGGGCGCGACCCGGCCGCCGGCCGGACGAACGCGGCGACCTGCTCACCCCACACCGGGTCCGGTACCCCGACGACGGCCACCTCGGCCACCCCGGGATGGGCGAAGAGGACGTCCTCGATCTCGCGCGGGTAGATGTTCTCGCCGCCCCTGATGATCATCTCCTTGAGGCGGCCGGCGATCCGGCAGTAGCCACGCTCGTCCATGGACGCCAGGTCGCCGGTGTGCAGCCACCCGTCGCCGTCGATCACGGCCGCGGTCTGCTCGGGCGAGTCGAAGTAGCCGGTCATCACGTGGTAGCCGCGGGTGCACAGCTCGCCGACCCGGCCCGGGGCCACGGTGGCGCCGTCCGCGGGGTCGACGATCCGCACCTCGGTCGCCGGCAGCGGGCGGCCCAGCGTCTCCGCCCGGTCGTCGGCCGCGTCGTCGCTGCGGGTCATGGTGATGCCGGGCGACGCCTCGGTCTGCGCGTAGATGATGTGCATCGGCACCCCGAGCGTCTGCTCCATCCGCCGGACCAGCAGCGGCGGGACGGGGGCGCCACCGGACAGCGCCCACCGCACCGACGAGGTGTCGGTGCCGGGCAGCGCGGGGTGCGCGAGCAGTGCGAGGAGCATGGTGGGGACACCGGCCACCCCGACGCTGTGTTCCTCCTCGATCAACCGCAGGTGCAGCCCCGGGTCGAAGGAGGGCATGAGCACCTGCGTGCCCTGGCTCGCGACCGCCGACAGCGTGGCCAGGACGCAGCCCGCGGTGTGGAACAGCGGCATGGCGTTCACGGTCGCCTCGCCGGGGCGCATGTCGAGGGTCTCGACGTAGGCCAGCCGCGCGTTGTTGGTGATCCCGCGGTGGTGCAGCACCGCGCCCTTGGGCAGCCCGGTCGTGCCGGAGGTGTACTGGATCTGCGCCGGGTCGTCCGGGGACACGGTCGGCAGCACCTCGGTGGGCGTCCCGGAGGCGCAGAAGCGGTCCCAGTCGTCGAACAGGACGCTCTCCCGCAGGTCGGGCAGGTCCGGTTGCACGGCGGCGAGGGTGTCGGCCATCGGGTTGCCCCGGTAGTCGTGGAGCAGGAACAGTCCGGACGCGCGGGACTGGCCCAGCACGTGGCGGAGCTCGTCGGCGCGCAGCGCGGGGTTGACCGTGACGAGGGTCAGCCCCGCCAGCGCCGCGGCCATCTCCAGGACGATCCACTCGGGGATGTTGTTGGCCCACACCGCCACCCGCTCGCCCGGGGCGAAGCGGCCGAGCAGCGCCCGCGCCGCCCGTTCGGACTCGGACGACAGGCGGTCGTAGGACCACCGGCGGCGTTCGGTGCCGGCCACCCCCTCGACCAGCGCCGTGGTGTCCGGGACCCGCTCGGCGGTGCGTCGCAGCAGGTCCCCGACGGTCTCCTCCCGTACCGACCCGGTGCGTTCGGCGGGCCAGTACGCGCTCGTCAGCACGGCGTCCCCCTTCGTCACGACCCGGCTATCGACGATCGTCCGGGCGCCGCCGCCGGTCCTCCACGGCCCTTCGTCCCGGCCGGCGACCGACGTCGCGGGCCGGCCGGGACCGGGACGGACGGCGGTGGGCCGCCGCCATCAGGCCATGGCGCCGGCCGGGGTCTCCTGCCGTGGGATCGACGGGACGCCGGCGCCCGTCCACGCCCACATGGTCCAGTGGTAGCTGCCGTCCTCGTCGACCTCGTACTCGATGACGTCGGCCACCTCGGCCAGCCGCCCGAGCCGGCCGGTCGCCGTCGGGCAGGAGCCCCAGACCCCGAAACTGGCCTGGTAGCCGGGGCCGGTCTGGCGGCCCACGCCGCCGCCGACCCAGTCGGCGACGTCGCCGTTCGTGGCGATCATGAGCACGTGGCCCTCACCGGCGAGGACGCCCCCGGGACGGAACGTCTGCCGGTAGGTGCCGGTGTCGGTGATCTCCTGCCCGAGGAGGGTCCCCCGGCCCTGGAAGGACACCTCCAGCCACACCTGCTGCCCCTCGGAGGGCAGGACCCGCACGACGGTGAACTTCCCCGAGGACTCGCCCAGTCGATCGCCCAGCATGGCGTCCACCTCCTCCACGTCAGCTCCCGGCCGGTCCCGGCGGGGAGCGGACGTAGTCGGTCTGCTCGTTCGGGATCGAGGCGGGGCGGGGGCGCCGTCGGACGAGTCGGTGGTCCGTGCACCGCCGGACGTCGTCACGGACGTCCCCGGCAACCGCCTCGGGCATCCACCGGTGCCGGGGCGCCGCTGGACACCGACTCCAGCGTGGTGCCGGTGGCGCGGACGGGCCAGGGCCGGAAGGCACTCCTCCACCGGGGTGGAGCTCAGAAGGGCGGTTCCTCGCCGGCGGCGCCGACCGGCGTCGCCCAGGGATCGGCCGGGGCGCGGCGCCCGGCCTCGGCCCGGTCGTCGCCCGCGCCGTTGCCGCCGCCGAACCCGTTGCCGGGGCCACTCCCGGACCGGGCGACCTTGACGACCGACGCCGTCGCGTAGCGCAGCGACGGGCCGATCTCGTCGACCTCCAGCTCGATCACGGTGCGCTTCTCGCCCTCCTTGGTCTCGAAGGACCGCTGCCTCAGGCGCCCCTGGGCCATGACCCGCGAGCCGCGGGTGAGGGACCCGGCCACGTTCTCGGCCATCTGCCGCCAGCAGCTGCAGCGCAGGAAGAGTGCGTCGCCGTCCTTCCACTCCTGGGTCTGGCGGTCCAGGGTGCGCGGGGTGGAGGCGATGGTGAAGTCGGCAACCGCCGCTCCCGAGGGCGTGAAGCGCAGCTCGGGGTCGCTGGTCAGGTTGCCGATGACGGTGATGACTGTGTCGCCGGCCATGATCCGGTCCTCCGTGTCGTCGGTGCATCGCTCGGGTGAGCGTCTGGAGGCTAGGGGGACCTGCCGACAGTTCCGTGCCTGCCGGGGTCGCAGGCACTCCGCCGGGCGCCGCGTCCCGGCCGCCGCCACCCGGTGTCGGCGCGCGGCCCGACCGGGGGGCGGTGCGCGGGCCGCCCCGGGGGCCGCGGCGGTCGGGGTCGCCCGCGTCACGGACCCGCACCGAGGCCCCCGAGGTGTCCCCGGTGCGTGTGACCATCGGAGGGCGGAGGGTCCGGTGGCGGAGGGACGGCGGTGGCAGAGGCGCGGACGGCGACGGTCCTGGAGGCGACGCTGGAGCGCGTCACGTTCGCCAACCCCCAGACCGGCTACACCGTGGCCCGCGTGGACACCGGGCGGGGCGGTGACCTGGTCACCGTGGTGGGCTCACTGCTGGGCGCCCAGCCGGGGGAGACGCTGCGGCTCCGGGGGCGGTGGGGAGCGCACCCCCAGTACGGCCGCCAGTTCCAGGTCGAGGACTACACCACCGTGCTGCCGGCCACGGTGCAGGGCATCCGCCGCTACCTGGGTTCGGGCCTGGTCAAGGGCATCGGCCCGCGACTGGCCGCGCGGATCGTCGACCACTTCGGCACCGACGCCCTCCAGGTCATCGAGGAGCAACCGGCGCGGCTGGCCGAGGTGCCGAACCTGGGCCCCAAGCGGACCCGGCTGATCACCGCGGCCTGGGAGGAGCAGAGGGCCATCAAGGAGGTGATGGTCTTCCTGCAGGGGGTGGGGGTCTCCACCTCCCTGGCCGTGCGGATCTACCGGCAGTACGGCGACGCCGCGATCGGCGTGGTCCGCGCCGAGCCCTACCGGCTGGCCGGCGAGGTGTGGGGCATCGGGTTCAAGACGGCCGACACGATCGCCGCCGCGGTGGGGATCCCGCACGACAGCACCGAGCGGGTCGAGGCGGGGCTGCAGTTCGTGCTGTCCGAGGCGACCGGGCAGGGGCACTGCTTCCTGCCCGAGACCGAGCTGGTCGCCCGGGCGGTCGAGATGCTGCAGGTCCCGGCGGGCCTGGTGGGGCACTGCCTGGCGCTGCTGGTCGCCGACCAGGGGTTGGTCCGGGAGGAGTGCCCGGGCGCGGACGGGGAGCCGCCGACGGTGGCGTTCTACCTCGTCCCCTTCCACCGGGCGGAGGTCTCCCTCGCCGCGGGGCTGAGGAGGCTGGCGGCCGCGGACACCGACCGGATGCCGGCCTTCGCCGGGGTGGACTGGGACGCCGCGCTGGCCTGGCTGCACCGGCGCACCGGCGTGGAGCTGGCGGCCGGCCAGCAGGAGGCGGTGCGCCTGGCGCTGACCGAGAAGGTCGCCGTCCTCACCGGTGGCCCCGGCTGCGGCAAGAGCTTCACGGTGCGCTCGATCGTCACCCTCGCCGCGGCCAAGGGCGCGCGGGTCGTGCTGGCCGCCCCGACCGGCCGGGCGGCCAAGCGGCTGACCGAGCTCACCGGCGTCGAGGCGGTGACCGTGCACCGGCTGCTGGAGCTGCGGCCGGGCGGGGACGCCGCGTACGACCGGGAGCGGCCGCTGCAGGCCGACCTGGTCGTGGTCGACGAGTCCTCGATGCTGGACCTGCTGCTGGCCAACAAGCTGGTCCGGGCCGTACCGCCGGGCGCGCACCTGCTGCTGGTGGGCGACGTCGACCAGCTGCCCTCGGTCGGCGCCGGGGAGGTGCTGCGCGATCTCCTGGCCGAGGGCACCCCGGTCCCGCACGTGCGCCTGACCCAGGTCTTCCGGCAGGCCAGCCGGTCGGGGGTGGTGAGCAACGCCCACCGGATCAACGCCGGCAGTGCTCCGCAGGTCCGCGGCCTCGACGACTTCTTCCTCTTCAGCACCGACGACGCCGAGGAGGCCGCCCGGCTCACCGTGGACGTCGTCGTGCGGCGGATCCCGGCGCGGTTCGGCCTCGACCCCCGTCGCGACGTCCAGGTGCTGACCCCGGTGCACCGCGGGCCGGCCGGCGCCGCCGCGCTGAACGAGCTGCTGCAGGAGGCGCTCACCCCGGCGCGGCCCGACCGGGCCGAGAAGCGCTTCGGTGGGCGGGTGTTCCGCGTCGGGGACAAGGTCAGCCAGATCCGCAACGACTACGACAAGGGCACGAACGGGGTCTTCAACGGCACCCAGGGCGTCGTCACCGCCATCGATCCCGTCGCCCAGACGCTCACCGTCGTCACCGACGAGGACGAGGCGATCGACTACGACTTCGGCGAGCTCGACGAGCTGGTGCACGCCTACGCCGTCACCGTCCACCGTTCCCAGGGCAGCGAGTACCCCTGCGTCATCGTCCCGCTGACCACCAGCGCCTGGATGATGCTGCAGCGCAACCTGCTCTACACGGCGGTGACCCGGGCCAAGCAACTGGTCGTCCTCGTCGGCTCGACCCGGGCGCTCGGCCAGGCCGTACGGGCCACCGGCTCCGGACGCCGGCACACCGCCCTGGCCCACCGCCTCCGCGCCCGGCGACGCTCGCCCGACCACGCCGAGCCGGTGCCCGCCACCGCCTGACCGGGGGCGACCGGGGCCGTTGCTCCGGACCCTCCGCGTCGCGGCTGCTCCCGGCGCCCGTGGGCGGCGCACCCCGCGCGGCCCCCGTGTCGACCGGCGGGTCCTCGAGCGGGCCCCGCCGCCGTCGACGGGTGCTGTCCCGCCCCGTCGGCGGGCGGGGTCGGGCGGTCGGCGTGCGACGGCCCGGGGGCGCGCGCCTCCGGGGGCTGGCGGCGGCGGGGCGGCGCAGCTCACACCCCTGCTGGGACGAAGTGCCCTGGGACAGCCGCGGATCGCCCCGGACCGTGGTCGCGTGAGCCGAGACGAGGCCGAGCACGGTCGGTCCTGGCCTGACCCGGGTCACCGGGCCGGCCGGGTCGAGCGGGAGTACTGGACGGTCGGCGCCGATGCGGTCGCGCCCCGGCCCTGGGAGCAGGAATGGGTCGACATGCCCGCCGGACGCCTGCACGCGGTCAGCGGCGACGGGCTCGTCGTCGGCCGCGCGGTCTGCCTGGCGCCGGTGACACTGCTCGACCCGTTCGACTGGGCGTGGCCCGACGACGGCGACCGCGAGTGGCCGCTGTGCGGCACCTGTCTCGCGCTGACCGACTGACGTCCCCACCCGTCCGCACGCACGGCGGGCAGGCCCCGCAGCAGCAGGCGGCGCGCGGAGTCGGCTGACGAGCACCGGACCCGAGGACCCGATCGACACCCGGTCGACGTCGGGCCCGCGCGCCGCCCGGGTCGGGACGGTGACGGGTCGGCGCGGGTGCGGGTGCGGGTCGGTTTACGCCCACAGCGAACGGCCGACACGCCGACCGGGGCCCTGAGCTGCGTGTTCACCGTCATGCCGCGAGGTGCTTGCGGAAGGGCGCGCGGATGTGTCAGTACCCGTTCCTAGCGTTCGGGTCGACATCTTCCCCGTGTCGGCAAGGAGCTCACGATGGCCATCTCCGGCCTCAACACCCGCAAGCCCACCGGCCGCGTGCCGTGGCCGTGCATCCTCCTCGAGGGCGAGGAGAAGGCTGGGAAGAGCTGGGCGCTGGCCCAGCTCAGCACCAGCGCCCGGATCGGTGCGCTCTACTGGATCGACCTCAACGAGGGTGCCGGTGACGAGTACGGCGCCATCCCCGGCGCCACCTACGAGCTCGTCGAGCACGACGGCTCCTACGCCCAGGTGCTGGCCGCCGTCCAGGCCGTCAAGGCCGAGGCGCGCCGTGCCGCCGACGCCGGCGAGCCGCCGGTGGTCCTCGGCATCGACACCGGCTCGGCGATCTGGGACGGGCTCAAGGACTGGGCGAGCGCGCGCGCCGCGACGTCCGCCCGCAACCGCGAGCTGCTCAAGCGCGATCCCAACGCCGAGATCGTCATCAGCCAGAACCTGTGGAACGACGCCGGCGCCCGCTGGCGGAAGCTGCAGACCGAGCTGCTGACCTTCCCGGGCATCGTCGTGGTGACCGCCCGTGGCAAGGAGGTCACCGAGGTCGACGCCAACGGCCGCCCCGTCGAGGGGCAGAAGACCTGGTCGGTGCAGACCCACCGCGAGTTCCCCTACGCGGCCAGCGTGTGGGTGCGGCTGCGTCGTGGCCGGCGCCCGCTGATCATCGGCGCCCGCAGCGTCCACGTCGGCATCAAGCCGAACGACGACCCGGCCAAGGAGGTCACCGACCCGGCGGCCAACGGCCGGCTGCTCGAGTGGCTGGTCTTCGACGCCCTGAAGTGCGACCCGGGCACGGCCCACGTCCGTGACCTCGTCGCCTTCCACGGCGGCGGGCTGCTCGAGCACGAGCACGCGGAGGAGGCCCGGACCGGCCGGGCCGGCCGGCGCGGCGAGCCCGACGTCGCGGACCTGGTCGCCCGGATCCAGGACGCCGAGGACGACGACGACCTGCGCGACGTGTGGGGCGAGGCCAACCGGGCCGCGCTGCTCCAGGTCGACGTCCCGGGCCCGGGCGGCTCGTACACCGTCGCGGAGCTGATCCAGGCCCGGCACGAGGAGTTCCTCGAGGCGGCGGTGGAGGCCCACCCCGCCGGTCGCCGCAAGGCCCCGGCCGCTCCGCCGGCGCCCACGACGCCGGCGGCGGTGGTCGAGGCCGCGCGGGCTGCCGCGGCGGCTGCCGCGCCGCGCCCCGAGGGTGCGACCGCGCCGGCGAACCCGCTGCTGGAGGCCTCGCCGACCCCGGACGACCCGCGGGAACGGCGGCTCACCGCCGCCCGCAAGGGCGTGCTCGCCAGCCTGGAGAGCCTCGGCGTGACCGACGAGCAGATCGCCGAGCGGTTCGGCCGGCCGGCCGAGCACGTGGCGACGAGGCGGCTGACCGCGCTCGTCCGCGACGTGATCGCCACCCAGCGGGCCGGCCTGGCGGGGCAGCAGGAGATCTCCGCGTGACGGCGGTCCTGCCCGCCCGCGCCAGCGCCGCCGAGCGGCGGGCCGCCCCGAGCCTGGCGGCGGCGGTCCGTGACCTCGACCGCCGCCGGGCCCGCTCCCGCCAGCGGATGATCGGCGCCTCGGAGCTCGGCGAGTGCCGGCGCCGGGCGGCCTACCGGGTCGCCCGGCGCCGGCCGACCAACACCCGCACCGGCCTGCAGGCGTTCATGGGCACCGAGCTGCACCGCGGCGTGCTGCGCGCGCTGCGCCGCCAGTACGGCGGGCTCACCGAGGTCGGGCTCAAGGGCGAGCAGGTCAAGGGCCGCTGCGACTGGTTCCACGCCCCGGTCGTCGAGGACCTCAAGACCACGTCCCGGTTCGGGTTCGAGCGGATCCTCACCCGTGGGGTGCCGACCAAGCACTGGTTCCAGGTCGCCGTCTACGCCTGGCTGCTGCGGACCGGGCAGACCTCCGACCGGCGGCTCCCGGCCGGCACCGGGCAGGAGGTCGACGGACTCCGCATCCGCTACCTCTCCCGCGACTCGGGCGAGGACGTCGTGTTCGAGGCCGACGCCGACCCGTCGCTGACCGCCGAGGCGATCCTGTGGCTCACCGACGTCTACGCCACCGTGGAGGACGAGGGCGTCGACGCCGTCCCCCGCGACGGGTTCGGGCCCGGCGTGGACACCATGTGCGACTGGTGCCCGTTCCTGGACCTGTGCTGGGGGCCGCCCGTGGACACGGAGGCGGAGGGCGACGCCTCACGCCAGTCCCGGCTGACGGTCACCGACCAGGACTACGTCGAGGCGGTCCACGACTACGACGCGTGGCGGGCGGCCGAGAACGAGGCGAGGCGCCACAAGGAGTTCGCGCGGGAACGGCTGCGCGGCCGATCCGGGCCGGCCGACGACCTCCACTGCGAGTGGTCCGGCGGCGGCCTGCGCACGCAGGTCGACAAGGACGCCGCGGTGGAACGGCTGGCCGAGCTGGGCGAGGTCGTGCCCACCCGCCGGATCCGCAGCCCCCGGACGATCCGGGTCACGCGGAACGGCACCCGGCCGGACTGAGGGTCCGGACGGCGCGGCTCGGCCCGAGGGGCGGGCCTCCGGGTCGGGCGCGGCCGAGGGTCAGCTCGCCCCTCGGCGCACCTGCTGCTGGTGCTCGGCGACGGCCTCACGGCCCGCCACCGTCGCCTGGGCCTCCATGTCCAGCCCGTCGAAGGTCTCCTCGACCAGCTCCAGGCGCTCCCACCAGGCCCGCACCGCGTCCGGGTCGGCCAGGTCCGACGGCTCCAGGGCCAGCAGTCCCCGGATCGCCACGTCGGTCGCCTGGAGCACACCGGAGTCGTCGTCCGGAGAGCGTGCCCGGGCCGCCCAGAAGACCTCCGCCCACAGCGCGGCGATGCCGGGGTTCCCGCCCGGGGGCACCTGCACCGGGAAGGCCTGCCGCCGGGCCCGGGCGAGCGCCACCAGCCGCAACGTCAGCAGCCGGCGCACCTGCCGCAGGAACTCCGGAGCCACGGCGACGCGTGCCCGCGCCGACGGGGCGCCGATCAGCCGTGCGCACGCGGCGGCCACCTGCTGCCCCGCCCGTTCCGTGCGGTCCCACAGCTCGTAGCCCGTCAGATCGGCGAGGGCACGGGGCGCATCCTCCGCGTCGAACCCGTCGGTCACGCCGGGAACGCTAGAGCCTCCTGCCGACAGGTCCCGGGCGCCTCGCGGTGGCACCCGCGGAACGGCGGCCGTGACCGGCGGCGTCGGATCGCGGTCGTGAGCGTGCCCGGCGGCGTCCGGGCGGGCGCGACCGGGGCCGGGGAGCCCCGGACGGCAGGCCCCTGCCCGGTGTCGTCCACGCCAGGCACGGGCGTCGGCACCGCCGGAGCCGGCTGCGCAGCGGGCCGCCGCGCGCACCGTGGGTGCACGCCCCACCGACGGCCGCCCGGCGCACTCGCCCGCGGGACGCAACCGGCCCTCAGCCGGCCGGGCCCGGCGGGGAGGGCGGGGTCGGCGTCGTCCCCCCGTCGGGCCGGGCTCGGGCGCCCGCCCCGTCGTCGCTCCCGGCCGGTGGCGTGGCGGTCGCCGCCGCCGCCGGTCGGGCCCGGGCCGCGGCCGCGTCGGCCAGTGCCCGGTCCCGCGCCTCCTCGGCCCGCAGGCGGTCCCGCCGACTCTCCTCGGCCCGGCGCTCGGCGCGCTCGGCGCGGGACTCCTGGGCTCTGGCCTGCTCCGTGGCGGCGGCAGCCCGGGCCGCTGCCGCCTGGACCCGGCCCTCCGCGGCGGTGGTCTCCAGCCGGAGGGCCGCCTCCGCCTGCTCGGCACGGCGGGTCGCCTGCGCTGCCTCCGCCCGCGCCCGTCCGGTCTCCGCCCGGGCCACGCGTTCGGCCTCCACCGCCCGGTCCCGCGCCGACTCCGCGGAGACCGCCCGCTCCCGTGCCGTCGCGGCGTCGGCGTCGGCGCGCTCCCGCGCCTCCGCCGCGCGGGCCGCCTCGGTGCGGGCCGACTCGGCGTCGCGCACGGCCGCGTCCCGCTCCCGTTCGGCGTCGTGTCGCCGGGCCTCGGCCGCGCGTGCGGCCGCTGCGGCCGCGTCCGCATCGGCGCGCGCCTGCTCGGCGTCGGCGCGCGCCTGCTCGGCGTCGGCGCGCGCCTGCTCGGCTCCGGCGTGTGCGGCCTCGGCCGCCTCCCGGGCGGTGGCCGCCTGGTCCCGGGCCGCGGCTGCTGCCTCGCGGGCGGCGGCGGCGTCGGCGTCGGCGCGGGCCGCGACCTCGAGGGCCTCCCGCGTCGCCCGCTCGGCCACCGCCCGCACCCGGTCCGCGTGGGAGGCGCGCTGCTCGGCCTCGGCGACCTCCCGGCGGGCGTCGGTGCGGACGGCAGCTCGCTCGGCCTCGAGCACCTCCGCGTCGGCGGCCCGGCTCAGCACCTCACGGGCTCGGCCCACCTGCTCCTCGATCGCGCCGAGGGTGTGGCGGAGCCGGTCGGCGATCCCGGTCAGCGTCTCCGCGGCCTGCGCTGCCGGCGGGACGGCGGGGTCCTCCGGGGCGGCGGGCACCGAGCCCGCGGCCTGCGCCCGGCGGGCGGCGAAGGCGGTGGAGCGGTTGTGGTCCGGCCGCGAGCAGTAGGACGAGCGCCCTCCGGTGGGCGGGGGCGGGGCCACGGGGCGCTCGCACCCCGGATAGGTGCAGGTGCTCGTCACCGCCGTCATGGCGACCATTGTGCGTCCGTTCGCCCACACGGGCGGGCGGACGGACGAACGGACGACCGATGCCACCCGTCGGACCACACCGATCCGGGCGCCGGACACTCCATAATCAACTGTTATGGAGTCCGAACCGGCGGCGGCCGCGACGCCCACCGCAGCCCCGCGCGGGGGAGTCCCGGCCGTGACGACCGGGTCGGCCGCGCCCGCGGTGCCCGGAGCCACCGACGGGGGTCTGGTGCTCCCGGGGGACGTCGAGTCGGTGGGGCGCTACCTCACCGCGGCCAAGGCCGACTCGACCCGGAGGGCCTACGCCGCGGACTTCCGCGCGTGGTCGGCCTGGGCCCGGCAGCGCGGCTCCACCCCGCTGCCTGCGGCCGACGCCGCGGTGGCGGCCTACCTCGCGGCGCTCAGCGATGCCGGGGCGAGCCCCCGGACCGTCGCCCGGCGGCTGTCCGGCATCGCGCACGCGCACCGGGAGGCCGGGCACCCCAGTCCCTCCGAGCACCCCGGCACCCGCGAGGTCCTCCGGGGCATCCGCCGCGCGGCGGCCCGCGGCGGCCGTCGTCCCAAGAAGGCGCGGGCGCTGGACACCCAGACCATCCGTGCGCTCGTCGAGGACCTCCCGCCCGGCGTGGCCGGCCTGCGCGACCGGGCCCTCATCCTCACCTCGTTCGCCCTCGGGCTCCGGGCCTCCGACGCCTGCGGGCTGGACGTGTCCGACCTGGCCCCGGCCGGGCACGGCGGCCTCGACGTCACCGTCCGGTGGTCGAAGACCGACCAGGAGGGCGCCGGCGAGGTGCTGGCACTGGCGCCGGGGGTACGGGCGCAGACCTGCCCGGTCCGCGCCCTGCAGGCGTGGGTCGATGCGGCCGGTCTCGCCGGCGCCACGGGGCCGCTGTTCCGCAGCGTGGGGCGAGGCCCGCAGCCCCGGATCGGCCGGACGCGGATGGCGCGGTCGTCGGTGCGGCTCGTCCTGCGTCGTGCCGCCGAACACGCCGGCGTCCCGCTGGACGGGCTGAGCCCGCACAGCCTGCGCCGGTCGTTCGCGACCGAGGGCTACAAGGCCGGTGTCAGCGAGCGCGAGCTGGCCCGGACGGGCCGGTGGGCCTCGGTGACCACCCTGCGGGGATACGACGCCAGCAGCCGCTGGGCCGATCCGGCGTCGGCCCGGCTCGGTCTCTGAGCGGCGCCGGGTCGACCCGGCCGCGAGACGGTGGACGGCGCCGCGTCCGCGTGTACGCCCGCCCCGCGCACCCGTGGCACGTCCTGGGACCGGGGGCGGCAACCGTCGCACCCTGGTGTCATCATCGAACACACGTTCGTACGACCGTGGCCGGCCCCGCCGCCGACGAGGGGCACCCGGGGCCGGTCACGCGGTCGGCCCGATGCCCCAGGAGGTCCCGATGGCCACTGTCTCGACGTCCCACCTGCCCGCCGGGGAGCTGGTCCTGACGACTCCCGTGGTCGGCACGGACTTCGGCCTCCCCCTGGTCCGGCCGACCAGGTCCAGGCAGGGCAGCCAGGTGCGGGTGGTGCGCTCGCACTGCAGGGCGCACGGGGGAGTCGTCGTGTGGTTCACCGACGGCACCAAGACCCCGCCGCTGCACGGGCGCACGGCCTGGGTCGTCGCGGAGCACGAGCCGGGTGCGCACCGCCCTGCGCGCGTGGTGGCGTGACGCGCGATCCCGCCACGGCGCAGCGCGCTCGCAGGGCCGTGGAGTCCGGCCGGCTACTGGTGGCCACGGTGGCCGCGCCTGGCCAGCCAGAGGGTGTGTTCCCGGGAGACGGCGTCCTCGGAGTCGCTCACGAAGGTCGGCCAGTCGCTGTCGTCGACGTGGTCGATCCGGTCCCGGATGATGCCCAGTTCACGGGCGGTGATGCGATAGGCCGAGACGAGGGTCCGGTTCTGGTCGAGCTGGTTCCAGGCGATCGCCGCCGACGCACCGGAGGCCGCGACACCGAGCAGGTCGATGTCGATCACACCGAACATCCGCAACGCCGCCGCGAGCACACCGGCGGAACTGGCCAGCGCGGTCACGGCCACCCACGTCCTGGCTGCCCGGTCGTGGTCGTCCGCCCGCTGCGTGTACCAGGTGATCTGGGCGTCGAGGCGATCCCGCTTGTAGACGGCGCGGCGGTCGGCGGACGACGCCGCGCGCACGGCCGCCATCCCCGGCGTCAGCTCGGTGTCCTCCGGTGACGTCGGGGCGAGTTCGAGCTCACGGAGCTCGTGCAGGACCTCGGCGAGGCGGGCGAGGTACCGCGCGGCTGCTTCTCTCTCGTCGAGGCCGCTCGGGAAGGGATGGGCACCGACGGCGTAGCGCCACGCCAGGGTCCGTACGGACTCCGCAGCCGCTCGTCCGCGGTACCAGGCCGCCTCCGGTCGCAACAGCAGGCGCGTCCCCAGGGACGCCAGCGAGACCAGGAACAGGCACCCGGCCAGGCCCGCGAGGACGTCGATCTGTGCCGGTCCCACCCGCAGGCTCTGGACCCCGGCCGCGCCGGCCAGGACGAGGGCGAGCAGCTCGACGCGGACGAGCACCTTGGTCCTGCGCTGGCCGCGGGCCGAGAGATCCGCGGCGCTACGGCAGATCGCGGGCAGATCGGATCTGCGGAGGCCTGGGGACGTGCCGATGGTCATCGCCGATCCGAGGTGGTGCCGGTGTGGGTGTCGAGCGTATCGAGGTCCGGGCCGGCGCCCGGTCGGGAGCGCCGGAGCCCGCCGTGGTGACGGTGGTCCCGGCGGTGCCGGCACCGGCCACCGGTGTCGACCGGTCGATGGTCCTGACCTCGCCGCGCCGCCCGTGCGTTCAGGCCGAGCCCGGGCGGCCGGGGACCCGGGGCCGGAGGCGCAGCTGGAATGCGGCGGGGTGGCCCCCGGTCGCGATGACGATGCCGCCGTCGGTCCAGCTGATGTCGGTGCACTCGTGAACTCGCTGAGTGCTGACACACCGCGCCTCGCGCCAGTTCCACAGCCGGAGCTCGCCCAGCTCGTCTCCGCTGAGGAGGAAGTCGCCGTCCGGCGAGAACGCCATGGCCGTGACCCACGCCCGGTGCCCGTGGAGGTGGGGGAGGGGGTCGCCGGCGGAGGTCCACCGCCGGATGTGCGCCTCGTCCCCGGCGGCGACGACCGAGCCGTCGGCCGCGAACCGCACGCACGTGATCCAGCCACCTGCCGCTGCCTCCAGGCGGTCGAGCGGCCGGAGCGTCTCGGCATCCCACACCAGGACCGAGCCGTCGTCGGACGCGCTGGCGATCCGCCGCCCGTCGGGGGAGAACGACACCGTCCGCACCCATCCGCCGTGCTCGGCCGCCGACGCCCGGTGGTGCGCGCCGGCCGGCGCCTCCCAGACGTGGACGCGTCCGTCGGTTCGTCCGGCGGCGGCCAGGAGGTCACCGGCGGGCGAGAAGGCGACCGTGCGCGTCCTCAGCTCGCGGTCACGGAGGACCACGTCGGTGTCCCGCACGAGGAGCAGGCCGCCGTCGCCGCCCAGCGCGATCACCGCCGGATCCGGGGAGATGGCGATCGCCGTCACCGCCCTCCCCCCGGGCAGGTCGGCGACGAACTCCCCGGCGCGGTCCAGGAGGACGGCGCCGCGCTCCCCGCCGCAGGCGATGCGCGTGCCATCGACCGACGAGGCGACCGCGGTGATCCGGTGGGACGGGTCGGGTCGGTCGTCGCCCAGCCGGCCCCAGCGCACCGTCAGGTGCACGTCGGGCAGCAGCGGGTCGAGCTGATCGGCGGTCGCGGCGAGTCCGGGCGATGCCTGCAGCCACAGCCGCATCGTCGCGGCGACGTCGGCCGTGCGGTCGAGGTCGTCGAGGTGTGCGGAGTGATCGGCGAGCCAGCGGTGCACCGCACCCAGCCGCCCGTCGTCGGGTACCAGGCCGCGGGCCCGGCCCAGGTCGTGGTCGACCCGGTAGGTGCCTCCCACGCTGATCCGCTTGGCGAGGAACCGAGGGTCGCCGTAGGTGTCTTCGACACCCCGGCTGTCCCCCGCGCCGCGGAGGTGGTGGAGCAGGTGGTCCCAGAGGTACGGCTCGTCCTCCGCGAGCTGCCACCACCCCCGGGAGGGCTCGACCAGCGTGTCGCGATAGACGGCGAGGAGGTCGTGGTGCCGGGTCGCGAGCCGGGTGCCGTGCAGCTGCAGGTACTCCAGTACCAGGTCGTGCAGGCGGACGGTCCGAGCGGATCGGTCGTAGGCGATCAGCTCGGCGACGGTCAGCTCGGTCAGGAGTGCGTGGGTCCGGGGATGCGAGGTGCGCCAGTACCGGGCCACGACCTGCACGGGCAGGGCGACGTCCGGTGGGAAGACGGCGAACGACATGACGGCGCGGCGCACCTCCTCGGTCAACGAGGACACGCGGAGCTCGATCGCCTTGAAGGTGTCGGCGTAGGGATGGGCCCCGAAGATCGGCCGGCGCCGCGTCAGGGCGTCGCGGACCTGACGCCAGGACCGCCCTGCCCGCACCGTCGCGGCGACGAGGCCGACCGCGAGGGCGACGTTGCCCACCTCGTGGAACGCCTGGAGGGCCGCCTCGTCCGGCAGGGACCCGTCGAGCACACCCGCAGCCAGGGCGAGCGCCTGGTCATCGGTGAGGGCACCGACCGCTTCCAGCTGCGCGGACACCGCGCGCAACGCCGCGGGATCGCGCGCGGTGTAGAGCACGCGCCCCCGCGGTCCGACGACCCGGAAGGCCTCTGCCGCGGCGACGGTCCACACGTCGTCCACGACGAGCAGCACCTGCTGGTCGGCGAGCACCTGCTCCAGCCGCTGACAGCCTTCCCAGATCGAGTGGATGACCGGGCCCTCGCTCCCCAGGCGGAGGAGGAGCTCCTGCTGCACCGCGGCGAGATCCGCGTCCTGGCCGACGGTGACCCAGTGCACCGCCGTGAACCGCTCGAGCACGCGAGGGTCACGCGCCACCTGTGCGGCCAGGACGGACTTGCCGACGCCGCCCGCCCCCTGCGGTCCGGTCCCGGTGATGCCGACCGCCCCGGTCGAGGACTCCGCCGTGAGGTGGGCGACCACCTGGTCACGCTCGTCGCGCGGGACGAGGCTGCGGGGCAGCTCCGGAACGCCGTCGAGCTCCGCCGGGCGGGGCGTCGTCGCCAACGCGTCCGGAGCCGGCGCGTCGACCTGGCGCCGTTCCGGCGGAGTCCCCGCTGACGGGAGCAGCAACTCCCTGACCCCTCGGGCGACCTCGGTGAGCCGCTTCGTCCGACCCTCGCGGCTCAGGGAGGACAGCGGCTCGTCGCGGCGCTGGTCGTGCGCCCAGGTGATCGTGGTGAGCAGCGGAAGGGCGTCCCATGTGCAGTGCTCGACGAGCATCGGGACCAGCGTCACCTCGTGCCGCAGGAGAGCGGGGAGCTCGACCTCCCGGATGAACCTGGAGTTTAGGAACGCCTGGCTGACGAGGAGAACGGCGACCCGCGACCGGCGGATGGACTCCTCGATGACGCGTTCGAAGTCGTCACCTGGCTTGATGTACTCGTCGGTCCAGACCTCGCACCCGCGGTCCTGCGCGTAGGGCGTCAGCCAGCCGACGACCTCGGTCACGTACGTGCGGTCATCGCTGCGGCTGTAGCAGATGAAGATCCGGTCCCTGCGGTCGAGCGGGATCATCCGTCGAGCCTGCGGCGCCGCACCTGGTCGAGCGCGGCCCTGGCCTCCGCCACGTCGGTGGCTCCCGGGGCCAGCTTCGCCGTGCGGACGTGGTACGCCCTCCGGAGATCGGCCTCCGCCTCGTCGAGCCTCCCTGCGGCGAGGTGGGCCAGACCTCGGCGGTAGACGGTCTCGACGGTCCACAGGTTCTCCGGGCCCAGCAACACCTCCTGCTGTGCGAGCACCTCGCTGAACTGCTCGGTCGCTGCGTCGACGTCACCTCGTTCGTACGACACCCGGGCGAGCAGGGTGCCGGTCCCCAGGACCTGGTCGTTCGTCCGGTCGCCGTACTTCCGCTTCAACCGGTCCCGCAGGTCGGTCAGCCTCCGCTCGGCCGCCGCGAGGTGCTCGGCGCGGTTCGCCGGGTCGCGCCGGGCGGCGTCCAGCTCGTTGCGGCCCAGGTGCTGCATCACGACGTGGGTGAGGTAGTGGTTCGGCCCGAGCACGCGCCTGCGTCTGGCGAGGACGTCGGTCCAGATGTCCACGGCGCCCTGGTGGTCGCCCATCCGGTAGAGGGTCCCCGCCAGCTGGTTCCGGGTGCTCAGCACGTCCCTGTGCGTGTCCCGCTCATCGGGGTGCAACAGTCCGCGACGCCCCTCCTCCACCGCACGGAACTGGTCCCGGGCGGGCGTGAGGTGGCCGCGGTCGCGCAACACGACGGCGAGCTGGTTGCGGGTCTGCAGCGTCTCCTCGTGGTCCTGCCCCAGCAGCCGGACGCGATGTCGCAGGACCTCCTTGAAGAGGGTCTCGGCCTCCTGGGAGCTGGGGCGCAGAGCGAGCGCGAGATTGTGCTGCACGCTGAGCAGGAGCAGGAACAGGTCGCCGTCCTGCCGACCGTTCAGCTCGGCCTTCAGCAGCGCGATCACGCGGCGGAACTCGTCGATCGCCTCGCTGTGCCTGCTGCTCAGCCGCAGCACGCCGGCGATCCGGTTGCGCGTCGTCATGGCCGCGATCTCCGCACGCTCCCCGGTCGAAGCCTCGTGGACCTCGAGGACCTCGCGGAAGAGTGCCAGGGCGTCGTCCCACTCCTCGAGGTCGCGCAGCACCCGCGCGAGGTCGGTCTTCGCCTGGACGGTCTCGACCGCGGCCGGCCCGTACCGCACCCCGCAGGTGCTCACGACCTCGCGCAGCTGCTCCACCGATCGGTGGTGCAGGCCCACGCGGTGCGCGTACCAGGCCGCGCGATGCGCGGCTTCCAGGGCCCGACCGAGCATCGGGTGCTCCACGGCGACCTCGGCCTCGTGGAGGCAGAAGTGCAGGGTCTGTGCCACGTGCGGTGCCCACGCCCGCCATCGCGGCCACGTGGAGGCGTCCTCGGCCTGCAGCCCGTCGACGGCCTGACCCGTGACCGACTCCAGTGCGGCCGCGTATGCCGTCATCGAGGTCCGGAAGTCCGCGGAGGCGCGGCTGGCGTCGCGGACGAGGTCGTGCAGCACGACGGAGCGGTCCGCGGCCGGCTCACCCGGGGCCCCGTCCTCCCGCAGCCTGGTGCGCTCCGCCGAGCCGGTGGATCGCTCCAGCAGCCCCAGCCAGACGAGTGTGGCCGCCGTGTCGACGATGTCGGCCGTTCCTGCGCCGCCGGTGACGGATTCCTCGCCCTCCGGTGCCGGGAAGCCGTCCAGCGGGATCGGGTGGGCCGCCATCGCGGCCATGAGCCGCAGGACGGGGCGTGCGCAGCTCCGCCGCCCGGTGGCCCGTCCGGTGGCCTCCAGCAGGTCGAGTGCGAGCTCGGACGTCGCGCGCACCAGGCGGGCCTCGCGGGTCAGCCCGTCGCAGGCCGCGGCCTCGGCGCCCAGCCGGTCGTCGAGCCGGGCCCGGTACGCGTCGAAGGTCACGGTCTCACCGGACGCGCGCAGGTCGCCGCGATGCTCGGCGGCCAAGCGCAGGTGGGCGGCCGCCACGCTCAGCACGAGCGGGAACCCCTCCAGGCGGGCGCTCAGCGCCCGAGCGTGCTCCCGTCCGCCCAGCTGCTCGGTGTACCCGCCGGTACGGTCGATCAGCATCTGCGCGCCGTCCTCATCCGACAGCGCGAGGACGGGGAAGGTCTGGTACGGGCCCCACCGCCCGGGATCGTCGACGCGGGTCGTCACGACGACGAACCCGTGCGGGCCGGACGGGATCCGCAGCCACGACCCGTCCTGGCGGTCCTCCTCGGGTTCCAGCACGGCCGGGTCGTCGACGTTGTCGAGCACCAGCAGCCAGTCCTGCTCTGCCGAGTCGAGCACCTGCCACGCCGAGTCTGCGGGCGCCGCGACGTTCCAGTCGTCGTCCAGGGCCTCCTCGCTCGGCAGGAGCCGGCCCGCCGCCGCGCGCATCCCGGCCTCCAACCGGTCACGATCGTGGGCGGACACCCACAGGACGGTCGCGCCCGCGCGCTGCGCCTCCGCGGCGATGGCGAGGGCCGCCGTGCTCTTGCCGTACCCCCCGTCCCCGTGCAGCACCGCCACCCGCTCGGTCCGCCCGCGGATGAGCGCCGCGACCGACTGCAGCACGTCGGCCCGGCCACGGATCGGCGGATCGCCAGGCCATCGCCCGGGCTCGGCGCTCACCTCACCACCTGCTTCCGACCGAGCATGACCGGCGGCGAGTCCTCCGCCGACACGGGGCGCAGTACCCGGGTGGACGGGACGAGGAGCCGTCCGAGCGTGTGCCCGCGGGTGGGTCGTCCATGGATCGCACAGCGTGCCGCCCCCTGTCAGCGGTGTCGGGAGGTGGACTCGACGGTGCCGCCGTCGCCTGCCGTCCAGTGCCTGGCAGTGGACGAGCCGTTCGACCCGACTCAGGCAGTCGGCGGACGTGCCCTGGTCAGCTCCTCGACGGCGCGCTCGACACCGGCTCGGCCCCATCGTCGCACCAGCGCGTAGTAGAAGGCCGGCACCGACGCCGGCGTCCAGCTGTCCCGGCGGGCAGGGTCGAGCACCATCGCCAGGACCGGCCCCGGAGCGAACTCGACGGTGTCGTGCTCGGAGTGCTCCCACGGGTCGGCAGAGCCTCGGGACAGCCGGTCGGAGAGTTGGTCCCACGTGAGCGAGTGGAGACGGGCGACGAAGAGCGCGACCCACTGGTGGACGGTCGTGGCGAGGCCGACCGAGAGGAGCTCCAGCGAGTACTCGTGCTCGTCGACCGCCAGTTCCTCGTCCATGCCGCGCCGAGCGAGACCGTAGATGCTGGGGGGCGCGTCCGGTGCTCCGTCCATCCCGCGCGACAGCCCTTCCGACACCGCGGCGCTCCACAGGCCCGGCTGCACCGCGACCCCCTCGCTGCGGCGCGAGACGACGAGCAGGTCATCGGCGGTCACCACGGCGACGTGCGCGCCCAGACTGTTCGCCATGAAGTCCGGCATCTCGCGGAGGGAACGCCCGGCGAGGTAACGGCTGCGCGGGGTCGTGCCGTCGTCGAACGGACGGTCGACCTGCTGCGTCGTCCGGAAGTTCAGGTAGTCACTGTGCCTGAGCCGGATGCGCAGGACCGGCTCCTCCCGGTCGCCGCTGCGGCCGGCCGAGCAGGTCACCACGGCGTAGCGGGCGCCGTTCCACCTGCCCGCCGCCTCGAGTGCGGCCCCGGCCTCCGCGCGCCACGCTCGCAGGTCCGCCGGCAGCTCGACATCGGTCGGGTCGACCGTGACGCTCACGTTCTCCTCCGGGATGACCCGGGAGCCGTCGCCGTCCACGCCGACGTACCCGGTGCGGAGCGGCCCGATGCGGAAGCCGGGCAGCTCCGGCGCCCGGTCGGGGTCCGCCGGTGCGACCGGGGTGCCGGGACCGTGACGCAGCAGTGAGCCGAGACGCTCCCGGACCAGGCGCAGGCCCCGTCGTCCTCGTGTCACGAACTCACCTCGGACTCGGCCACCACGGTGACTGTGCGGGTACGGCGCCGTCGCCGCCAGTCCACACGGGCGGTTGCGCACGCAGCTCAGGAGCCGCGGCCAGCTGGTACGTGCCCAACAGGTCGAAGTCGATCATCGGGATGCGGTTCTCCCGCACGAGCCGGAACGACGTGATCCGTTCGGTGAGGTCCAGGGGGATGCTGTCGGCCTTCGCCGAGAGCTCGTCGATCTCGCGTACCTCCCGGTACCGGGCGATCGAGGTGTGCACGATCCGCGGCGGACGCTTCGTCTGGGGATGCAGCATGACCCCCGTCACGAAGTCCTCCCTGATCCGGCCGAACGTCCCGTCGTCCGTCCCTCGCAGGATGATCGCGTCCGTGCCCACGACGACCTGCTGGAAGCGGACGTCGATCGGTGGGCAGCTCTCCAGCAGTGGTCGGAGGCAGCCGTCGAACTGCGGCCGCACGCGCGCGAACAGCTCCGAGCGTCGCTCGTCGTAGGGCACCAGGGGGGCGATCCAGTCGAGCAGGGTGATGTGCAACGCCTCGGGCGGGGTCATCCACAGCAGGCCCGGCGCGACCTCCGACAGCAGTCGCTGGACACGCCGGATCTCCCCGAGGGCGCGGTCGGACAGCCCGGTGTTGACCATGTACCCCTCGACCTGACGGAACAGGTCGTGGTTCGGCCTGCTCAGCACGTCCCACCCCGCTGCACCGCCGGGACGGCGAACCGGACGTACGCGCGATCGTCGAAGGACGCTCTGCCGATCATCCAGCCCTTGGTCGCGGGTGGCTCCTCGATCAGCAGGGGGTCGCGGTCGAGCCGCGTCCGCAGCCCTGCTTCGGCTTCGGCGAGTGTGGGGGCGGGCTCGGGGTAACCGTCGCTGGTGATGACGACCTCGCACGCGTGGGCGGGGAGGTCGACGACGTCCAGGAACCCCTCCGGTACCGGGCGTCCATCGATGGCGGCGTTGACGTAGTCGGACACCTCGCGGTTCCGGATCCCGACGAGGGAACGCAGGACGCCGTAGACGGCCGCCCGCCCCTGGTCCTCGCGCCGGAGGTCCTCCACCGGGACGCCGTCGGCCAGCAACGCGTGCAGTACGAGCGCCCGGGCCTGGGCCACCACTCCCTCTCCCCTGGTGCGGGCGGGAACCACCTGCCCGTCGATCAGGACGTTCGCCTCACCGACCCGCCACACCTGCCGCGCGCCCAGGTGCACGACGGCCAGGGCAGCGGCGGAGCCCTCCCCGGGAGCGATGGAGGACCCACGGAGGATGGTCGCGACATGGTCGGTCAGCCGGGCGACGGCGTCGCCGGCCGCGATGTCCGGCGGCATCCCGCGGAGGAGGTCGGCGAGCTCGGCAGCGATCCGCTGACCCGTCGGACCGTCGGGCGCGTCCCACGGTTTGGCCGTCGCGCCGTCCACGATGCCGACGACCCCGGGCGAGTCGACGATCACGTCCGCACACTCGGCACCCGCCCCGACGAGGTTCGACTCGATGATGCGGATCGACATGATGCTCACTCCTCCACCACCCGGGGCCCGGCGCCGGTCCCCGGCCTCGCGGCGACCGACGAGTCTGTCAGATCCGTCGGCTACCGCCGCCCCGGGAACAGGGAGCCCGGCCGTGTCCACCGCGGCGGGCCGCATGCTCCCGACGCCCGGGAGCGGGAGGCGGCAGGGCGCACCGTTCCCGGCTCCGGCGCAGGAGGACCGGTGATGGGCAGGTCCGGGACCCCGGCACCGTCCGACGTCCACCGGAGCCGTCACCTCCGTGCTGGAGACGACGGTCCCATGACGCCACGGGGAGCCGGCCGCGGACATCGACGTGGACCTGGAGTCCCCGGTGTCCGGAGCCGCGGCGGTCACCGTCGGCGGACGGACTCCACGAAGGCCCGGATCGACTCCAGACGCTCGTCCGGACTCTCGCGGTAGGACACGTACTCCAGGCCGGCGAGATCGGACGGCAGTTCCACGCCGGCCTGGACCAGGAGCAGCACGTGGTCGAGGCCCAGTCGTCCCCAGAACCAGCCGAACTCCACGGCCACGTTCTGACGAGCCCGTGCCCGGGCGCGGACGTCGTCCGGCCCGAGCGCGTGACCGTCCGGGTCCAGGACGGCGGCCACCTCCTCGTCCGGGGTGAACAGGACGACCGCGGCGTCGGCCTGGCGTGCCTCCCGCTCGAACTTCTCCGGGATGGTGCTCCCGGAACCCAGCCGGTCGCGGAGCACGATGGGTGCCTGGGCCCCGACGGCCTCGAGGATGCTGCGGACGCCGAAGCGGTCCTGGCTGCGTCCGTGGACGAGCATGAGCCGCGGGAACGCCGCCGCCTCGGCAGCGATCGCGGCGAGCACCTCGGCCTCGGTGCCCGTGAGGCGGGACCAGTTCTCCGGTGCGGGGAGCCGCGCGGCCGGCTGGTGCACCGGGTCCCTGAGCTCCTGCCAGAGCCGCTCGCCCGCACCGCGGAACGTCGGCACGGGGATGAGGCGGACGCCGAGCCGTGCGGCGATCCTGCCGGCCGTGTACGCGTTCTTGCCGCCGCCGACGACGATGGCGGCATCGGCTGCCTCGAGCATCTGCAGGTGCGTCGACGTGAGGACGCCCTCGCGGAGGGGGACGAGCCGGAACAGGCCGCCGTACCTGGCTCGCTCCACCGGGTACGGCTCCTGGTCGTGCCGCTCGGCGCGGTGGAAGACCCTGATGCGCGCCTCGTCCGGCGGCGCCGCATCGAGCATGCCCGTCACCACGTGGCGGTCCGCCGACCGCGGCGAGTCGCTCTCCACGAGGACCGAGGAGGACCCCCGCGCCAGTTCACCGCCCAGCCGCCGGCAGAAGTGCTGCAACGCGGCGGCGTCCGGTACCGGGCGACCCACGACGTTGCCGGGCCTGCTCTGCGAGCTGCCGAACACCGCGATGCGCATCTCGCGCCTCCCCCGTCACCCGGACGACGAGTCATCGGCGGCCGTCGACGGCACGCGCGAGCGCACACTCGGGCCGTCGCCGGCGTGCACCGGTCACCCCGTGTGCGGGCAGGCGGCGACGTCGACACCCGTCGGGGTCACGACGTCGCCGCCGTCGGCTGCCTGCACGTTGCGCAGCAGGGCCGACAGCGCGGCCGCGATGGCGTCGATCGACGTCGGAGCGGGCGTGCGAAGGGCGTAGAAGCAGCCCGTGCCGCCTCCCGCGGTGAGGTGGCACATGACTCCCGACATCGCGGAGGCGCTCGCACCGGCGCTGTAGACCAGGTGGGGAGCGTTCGTGAAGTCCCACACCACGGTGTCGCCCACCTGCGCCCAGCGCCCACCGCCGAAGGCGTACGACCAGGTGCCGTCCGCATGGAAGGTGAACGGTCCCGCCGTGGCGACGGTGCCGGTGCACCCCCAGTCGACACCCACCACCGCCCAGCTCCCCACGATGCTCGTCCCGTCGCCGGCCGCTCCCTTGGTCCGCACGTCGATGCCCGGACCCGGGGTGGAGACCTCCTCGATCTCCAGTCCGGAGGCGGTGCCGTCCCACCAGGTGCTGGCGGGCGCCGTGCCGCTCCCGAAACCCGGCGCGGACGGCCCTCCGAAGAGGTCCTCGGTGTCCCCGGGGTTGACGCGGCGTTCGAGGTCGAAGCGGTTGTCGGCCTGTTCGAGCGACAGCTCGTAGTGCTGCGCGGGGGTCATCTGCTCGTTGCTGTTGCTGCCGGTCTCGTCGACGTGCCAGATGGCCAGGCCCGCGTCGGGCAGCGAGGCGTCGCGCCCCGCCTGTTGCCGGTTCTCGAGGATGAAGTACTCGTCGGCGTTGCGGCTGTGGACCAGGAAGTCGTTCGTCCCCGCGTGGACGGTCACCGTCGATCCGGCGGGCACCGGTGTCAGCTTGCTGGTCCAGGACGCCTCGTTCTTCAGATAGGCGTCCACGTGGGTGGGATTGGTGTCCGAACCGCCGTAGCACATCAGGCTGTAGTGACCGACCCCGTAGCTCTCGTTGCCGTAGTCGTACAGGTCGGGATAGCTGCAGACCATGTGTCCGTTCTCGTGGCAGAAGGTCCGCAAGGTCAACTGCGTGCCCATGTCGGTGATCTGGTAGTCGTACAGGCTCGTGCCGGCCGGGGTCGGGTACGGCGCCGCCAGGGACCACTGGTGCGGCCACAGCCCCTCGGACCAGGCGTTCACCCGCGGGCCGGCGTAGAAGACGTTCAGCGCGTAGACGAGATCGGCGCTGTCGCTGGTCAGCGCGGAGAAGTCGTGACCGCTGCCCTTCAGGGAGTCCAGCGCCTCGAGGATGAGCTCCCGGGCGCGCGTGCCGAACGGCACCGCCGGATCGGTGTAGTGGCTCCGGTCGTGCTTCGCGGTGTAGTAGTCCGTGACCTCGTTGGTGTACCGCAGCTTCCCGTCCGAGACGTCGAGGAAGTAGTCGTGGACGGAACCGTTGTTGCCGAACCCCGCGTACCCGGTCTGGTTGCAGAAGGCGTCGACCTCGTCGCGGGTGATGGTCGCCTGGACGTCCGGGAACTGCACGAGCAGGCACAGCCCGACGTAGTCCCCGACGGGAGCGGCCGGCTCGGGGTCGGCCTCGGGTCCGGCCTCCGGAGCGCCCTGCGAGCGTCTGCGCGCCCGTCGCTGCTCCCGGCGCACCTCCCACCGTCTCCGGGGGCCCTCGTCGTGCGCCGCCCGGGCCTCGGACCGGGCCGTCGCCCGCGGCGCTCGCACGTGTCGGGGGAGCCCGAGCGCCTGCGGTGCGGACCGACCCACCCGTGCCCCGGACGGGCGGAGTTCGCTGCGGTCCTCCGACAGGACCGCGTACTGGTAGAAGCCGCTGTCGGGGTCCTTCACCACGGTGTAGCCGTCGAGGGTCTCGAACACCGCGTGGAACTGGTTCCCCCACCCGCGGACCGAGATCTCGGAGCCGTCCGGGTTCGTGAACCGGAAGACCTCACCGTCGAAGGGGGCGGGCATCCCATGCCTCCAGTTGGCCGCGAGACGGAGGACCTCCATGCAGCGAGCACGGACAACCTAGGGCGACGCCGTCACCAGCGCGTCACACCGCCGTCACCTCGAGCGCGGGCTCCGGTGCCGGCGTGCCGGCGGACGGCCCGAGCACGCCGGTCGCGGGCCCTGCGAGTCGGACGCTCGACCGGCCGGCGGGGAGGAGTCGGCGGGGGGAGCGGCTGCCCTCCGGGGGCGGGTCGGCGGTGGATATGATCGCGGTCTGCCACCACGGCAGCGTCATGCCGGCACGGTGGCAGTGGACGTGACCGGGGCGGGGCTGGTCCGGCGGAGGACCGGCCGGGAATCCTCCGCCCGGGCACGCGTTGGGAAGAGCGAGGTGTCGACGACGGGACCGCCGGTCGCCGACGTCGACGGTCGCTGATCACCGACCCGCTCGGCGGCTCCAGGTCACCTCGGAGCCGTTGAGAGGGTCGATCGCCGTGGTTCCGCGGGGGTGGCTCGGCGTCCGGAGGACCGGGCCCGCTCGCTCCGGGGCGTGCCGCGCCCCGTCCGCGGGACCGTGCGGCATGCTGCCGCGGCCACCGCGGCCACCGCGGCCGGCAATCCAGAGGAGGAGTCTGTGGCTCGACCAGGGCAGCGCCAGGCGGGCGCCCGCCGGACCGCCGCGCGCAACCAGCGGCGGGTCCGGTCCCGCGGCGACGTCGTCTCGGTGCTCGCCCGAACCGTCCGTGAGGTCGAGGCGGCCGCCCAGCGCGGCCGCGTGACGCCGGCCGTGCGCACGAAGTTCCAGGCCGTCGCCCTGCTGCTGCGGGACGAGCGCGCCCGCGTCCAGGCCGACGCGTCCAGCAGCGACGGTCATCGGGCCGAGCAGCTCAAGCGCCTGGACGGCATCGCGACCATCCTGGCCACGACCGCGGTGCGGGACGCCGGGCTGCTGGCCCTGCTCGCCGACGACGCCGTCGCCTCCGACGCGGCGCGGGCGCTCAAGCGGGACCTGCTCAAGGCCGGCGGCGTCGAGGCGGCTCCCGAGGAGGTCGCGCCGACGGAGACCCCGGCCGCGCCCGTGACGCCCGAGCGCAGGGTCGTGCCGCAGTCGGTGATCTCCCGGCAGCTGGCCAACCCCTTCCTCGCCCCCGACTTCTCGGCCGTTCCGCAACGCCCCGCCCGCCCGCGCCGCCTGGCCGGCTGGGAGCTGCTCGGCCCGCTGCTCAGCTCCTTCGAGCGCGCCGGCGGCGGAGCCCCCGCGTGCATGGACCTGCCGTTCCCGACCGACCGCTTCACCCCGGCGGGTCTGGAGCTGATGACCCACCAGGGCCGGCTGGTCGCCGCGGCCGCGGCCGGCCACCGCAGCTTCCTGCTCGCCGACGAACCGGGCCTGGGCAAGACGGCGCAGTCGCTGCTCGCCGCCGAGGCGGCGAACGCCTACCCGTTGCTCGTGGTCGTGCCCAACGTCGTCAAGACCAACTGGGCCCGCGAGGCCGCGCGCTGGACGCCGCAGCGCTCGGCCACCGTCGTCCAGGGCAACGGCGACACGATCGACGGCTTCGCCGACATCGTCGTCGTCAACTACGAGGTGCTCGACCGGCACGTGGGCTGGCTCGGCGACTTCGGCTTCCGCGGCATGGTCGTCGACGAGGCGCACTTCATCAAGAACAAGACCTCGCAACGCTCGCAGCACGTGCTGGAGCTGTCCGACCGCATCGGCACCCGCGTCGCGCGGCCCCTGCGGATGGCCCTCACCGGCACCCCGCTGATCAACGACATCGAGGACTTCCGCGCCATCTGGCAGTTCCTCGGCTGGATCGACGAGACCGGACCGGTCGGCGAGCTGGTGGACGCGCTCGAGGAGATCGGCCTCACGCCCGCCGACCCGGGGTTCTACCCCGCCGCCCGCGGCTGCGTGATCGACCTGGGCATCGTCCGCCGGCGCAAGGTCGACGTGGCCGCCGACATCCCCGCCCGCCGCATCGCCGACCTCCCCGTCGAACTGGACGGAGCGGCCGGCCGGTCGATCCGCGCGGCCGAGCGGGACCTCGCCCGCCGCATGGTGGCCCGGTACGAGACGGCGCTGGCCAACCGGTCCTCCGACGCCGTGGTCGAGGGCATCGACGCCGACCTCGTGCGCCGGGTGGCCCGGTCGGAGCTGAAGGAGGCGACCACCGCCCAGGCCGGGGACAACGTCTTCACCATGATGCGGCGCATCGGCCAGGCGAAGGCCGGCCTCGCCGCCGACTACGCGGCGCAGCTGGCCCGCAGCGCCGGCAAGGTCGTCTTCTTCGCCAAGCACGTCGACGTGATGGACGCCGCCGAGCAGACCTTCGCGCAGCAGGGCGTCCGGTTCTCGTCGATCCGCGGCGACCAGTCGCCCACGGCGCGGCAGCGGAACATCGACGCCTTCGTCAACGACCCGGACGTCGCCGTCGCGGTCTGCTCCCTGACCGCGGCCGGCGTGGGACTCAACCTGCAGGTCGCCTCGAACATCGTGCTGGCCGAGCTGTCCTGGACCGACGCGGAGCAGACCCAGGCCATCGACCGCAGCCACCGCATCGGCCAGACCGAGCCGGTCACCGCGTGGCGCATCATCGCCGCGCAGACCATCGACGCCCGCATCGCCGAGCTGATCGACAGCAAGGCCGGGCTCGCCGCGCGCGCGCTCGACGGGTCGGACGAGGAGATCTCGTCGTCGGCCGACGTGCAGCTCGAGGCGCTGGTCACGCTCCTGACCGACGCCCTGTCGGCCGTGCCGCAGTCCGGCGCGGCCTGACGGGACCGGGACACCGAACGGCATGCCGAGCCGTCCGAGGGTGTGCCGCAGGACCTGCCCGACGACGAGGACCGCCTCTCCCGCTGAGGCGCTCGTCGTGCGGGCGGTCGTGGGGTGGTCCCAGGGGCGGGTGCGACGGCGAGCGTGGAGGGCGCGCGGCTCGCTCGCGGTGTGTCGGCGCCGGCGGGTCCCCGCGGTCCGCCGGTCCCCGCGACAGGGCGGACGGTCGTGGTGACCGTGCCCGGCGGCTCCGCCGACCCCGGGTCCGCGGCCCCCGGCGGAGGTGACCGCGCCGGGCGGCGCCGGCGGGTCCTGCTCCTGCTCCTCGCCTGGCTCGGTCCTGCAGTCGTCTTCGTCCTGCTCGACCTCGCCGTCGGCGAGGGGTTCCCGTGGGGCGGGGTGTACTGGGGGCTCGTGTCACCGGTCGTGGTCGCACCGTGCGTCCTGCTGGTGGCGCTCATGAGGGAGTCGGCCAGGATCCGGCGCGACCACGCCGGGCGGTACGGGCGTCCGCCCGGCCTGCTGGCAAGGGCCCGCGCGCACCCCCTGGGCGCGGTCGCGGAGTTCTCGGGCGGCACCGTCTTGGCCGTGGGCACGGGGGTGTCCGCCCGGAGCGACGTCCTCGCCGTGGTGGTGTTCGGCTTCACCGCCTTCTGGGCGGGGACGACGCTGACCGCGACGGCGCTGCGCCACTGCCGGCCGGGGGGAGGAACAGCCCCGTGGCCGAGCGCCGTCTGGTTCCCGGGGATGCAGCCGCGCACCGGCCGGGGGGCGGGCGTGGCCGTCGGGACGGCGCTGCTCGGCGCGGCGGCCGTCCACGTCGTCGGGAACGCCCCCACGGCCGCCGACACGGTCGCCGGGTCCGCCCTCGGCGGCGCTGCGGGACTGGTGCTCGCCACCCGGATCGGGGGGGCCACCGGGCGCCGGGGCGATGTCGACGTCGTCCCCTCGCGGACGGCCTGCTCACCGGGCGAGGTGCTCGCGGTCGGGTGTTCGACCCGGTCGCGGCGCGCCGCCGACGTGCGGTCGGCGACCCTGACGTTGCGCGCGGTCGTCCGGTGCCGCGTCCTCCAGGGGGATGCCGCGGACTTCCTCGTGTCCGAGGACGGGACGACCGTCCAGGAGGTGCTCTCGGTCCCCATGCGGAGGTCGACGGCGTCGACCGGCGGGACGCGGTTCGTGGCCGAGCTGGTCGTGCCCGACGTCCCCCCGAGCGTCGCGACCGGCACGCTGATCGGGATGGCATGGGAGCTCGGCGTCCGGGTCCGGGTCGCGCGCGGTCGTGACCTGCACGGGTCCGTGTCCCTCGAGGTCCGCTCGGCCCCTCCCACCCCGGGTCGTGAGGACGTCGGCGGATGGGTGTCGCAGCCCGGCCTCCGGGCCCGCCTGCGGACACCGCGCGCGGTACCCGTGGGGACGGCGGTGCTCGGGGCACTCGAGGTCGAGTCACCGGTGCCGACCGCCGTCCGTGACGTCCACCTCGTCCTCGCCAGGGAGGAGCGGGTGGTGGCCGGTGGGTTGGCCCACGCCCAGGAGTTCGTCGTCGCTCGCCGGCACGTCACCGACCACGCCGACGTCCCGGCGGAGGCGGTCCTGCGTCTCCCCCTGGACCTCACCGTGCCGGGGGACGCCCCGCCCGGCGTCGTGGTGCGGGACGTCGGTGAGGTGGCCTGGACGGTGCGGATCGGTCTCCTGGGCCCGTCCGGCGGCATGCAGGTGGAGCAGCCCCTGCAGGTGGTGCGTCCGTAGGCGACCCGCTGTGGGCGTCGGGAAGGGCGCCACCCCGGGGGCGGGACGCGGACGGGGCAGCCGCGACAGGGCCGGACGCAGCAACGCGGACAGGTCACCCGCGGGCGGCCATCATGGCGGCGTGTGGTCGCAGCGGCCGGTGACCGACATCCTGACTCCCGACCAGCGGGTCCGGGTCTTCGTCAGCTCCACCATGAGGGAACTGGCCGCCGAACGCGCGGCGGTGCGCGCGGCGATCAGCAGCCTGCACCTGATCCCGGTGCTGTTCGAGCTCGGGGCGCGCCCGCATCCACCCAGGGCGCTGTACCTGTCCTACCTGCAGCAGAGCCACGTGTTCCTCGGCATCTACGGCGAGCAGTACGGCTGGATCGCACCGGGGGAGACGATCTCCGGTCTCGAGGACGAGTACCTCGCCGCCGTCGACAAGCCGAAGCTGGTCTACGTGAGGACGCCGGCGCCGGGACGCGACGCGCGACTGGCGCAGATGCTCGAGCGGATCTCCTCGGACGGCCTGTCCTACCGCCGGTTCGGCGACGCCGAGGAGCTGGCCGGGCTGGTGGTGGAGGACCTCGCCGTGCTGCTCAGCGAGCGGTTCGGTCCACCCGACGCGGCGCGCGCCGCGGTGCCCCCGGGAACCGGGACCTGGACACTCCCGGCACCGCCGAACCGGCTCGTCGGCCGCGCCGGTGAGCTCGCGGACCTGCGCCGCTTGCTGACCGGGTCCGACACCCGGCTGGTGACCCTCGTGGGCCCGGGGGGCATCGGGAAGACCCGGCTCGCGCTGGCGGCCGCCGCGGAGGTGCGCAGCGAGTTCCCCGACGGCGTGGCAGCCGTGCTGCTGGCCGCGGTCGGTTCGCCGGACCTCGTCCCCGCTGCCGTCGCCTCCGCCCTGGGGGCGCCGGAGACGTTCGGGCGCGGGCCGGCCGACGCGGTCGCGGACTTCCTCCGGCCGCGACGGATGCTGCTCGTGCTCGACAACCTCGAGCACCTCGTCGAGGCGTCCCCACTGGTGGGTACGTGGCTGACCGGGGCGCCCGGACTGCGGGTGCTCGCGACCAGCCGCGAGGTCCTGCACCTCAGTGGCGAGCGGGTCGTCCCCGTGCCGCCGCTGCCCGTCGAGGGCCCGGGGAGTGCGGGCGGCGGGTCCCGGTCCGATGCCGTGGCACTGTTCGTGGACCGCGCCCTGGCCGCCCGCCCGGACCTGGTCCTGGACGAGCAGCGACTGCGGACCATCGGCGAGATCTGCCGCCGCCTCGACGGCCTGCCGCTGGCGATCGAGCTCGCCGCGGCCCGGGTGCGCATGCTGGACCCGGACGCGATCCTGCGCCGCCTCGACCGGCGGCTGCCGCTGCTGACCGGCGGGCCACGGGACGTGGCCGCCCGCCAGCAGGCGCTGAGCACCACCGTCCAGTGGAGCTACGACCTGCTGGGGGAGCCGGACCGGGTGCTCTTCGCCCGGCTGGGCGCATTCGCCGGCGGCTTCTTCCTCGACGCCGCCGAGGCGGTGTGCCGGGACGACGCCGTCGTGGTCGACGTGCTCGAGGGGCTGGGCTCCCTGGTCGACAAGAGCCTGGTGCGCCCGGACGGCACCGTCGACGGGGTTCCGCACTTCACGATGCTGGAGACGATCCGCGAGTTCGCCCGCGACCGGCTGATCGCCTCCCCTGAGTCCGACCGGGTCGGCCGGCTGCACGCGGAGTACTTCGAGCGACTGGCCCACGCCTCCCTGGCCGGTTTCGGCGGCGACGCGGAGGTCCGGCGGTTGGACCGGTTCGTCGCCGAGGCGGAGAACCTGCGGGTGGCGCTGCGCTGGTTCCTCGAACGGGACGAGCCGGACCGGGTGACCGACATGGCGGAGGGCCTGTGGCCGATGTGGTGGGGGCTGTCCCGGTTCGAAGAGGGGCACACCTGGATGGAGTCCGCCCTGGCGCGGTCCTCGGTGAGCCCCAGGGGAGCGGCGATGGCGCAGTTCGTCTGCGGCATCCTGGGGTTCGGCCAGGGCGACTACGCCCGTGCCGCAGAGTCGCTGCAGGCCGCCCGCGAGGTCCACGAGGGGCTGGGTGACGCGCGGCGCGCGGCCCGGGACGCCGTCCTGCTCGGCGTCATGACGGCCCTGCACGACCCGGATCGAGGAGAGCGGCTGACACGCGCCGCCGTCGACGTCCTCCGGGAGCGGGGCATGGAGTGGGAGCAGGCCTTCGCGCTGTTCGGGCTCGGCCGCATCCTCGTCGTGCAGGAGCGGTACGCCGAGGCGGTCCCGCTGCTGGAGGAGGGCGTCGGGTTGAACCCCTCGCCCGACCCGCACCTGTTGCTGAGCTACGGCGTGGTCAACCTCGGCTGGGCACGGCTGGGGCTGGGCGACCTCGACGGCGCCCGCGACGCCTTCCGCCGGGCCTACACGGAGGCGGGTGGCGGCGACCGCCAGATCAGCGCCCGCGCCCTCGACGCGCTGGCGGCCCTGGCCGCCCGGGAGGGCACCGCCGCGGTGGGAGCGCGACTCCTCGGCGCCGCGGAGGCCATCCGCCGGTCGATCGGGGTCGGGGTGTGGGTGACCGACTCCGACAGCCGCGACCGCACCCGGCAGGCGCTGCGCGCCGCCCTGGGCGAGGAGACCTACCAGGCGGCGGTCGCGGAGGGACTCGGCCTGTCCGCGGGCGAGGTCGACGCGCTCGTCCGCGGAGCCGGCGGCGTCCCGTCCACGGAGCAGTCGACGTGACGGGCGGCCCACCGGCCGACCCGGTGCACCCCGTCGCCGGGATGCGGTGAGGGGTGACGCGGGGCGGTCGACCCGAGCTGCTCGACGGCTGCGCGGCCGGATGCGCCGAGGACGCCGCCGCGCCGGGCCGGGTCCGCGCCGGCGGCCGGCGCCGGCGGCAGCAGTGAGGACGGCCGGACCGTGCCGGGCCTGCTCGCCGCGGTGCACGCGCGTGGTCCCGGCTGCCTCGCCGTGGAGGGATCCGGCGCGGCGCCGTCCTCAGGCCAGCGCCGCGGCGAGCCGGTCCAGCGTCTCCTCCATCTGCTCGGCCGAGACCCGCGGGTAGAGGCCCAGCGCCCGCTCGTCGCGGACGCCGCTCCAGTCGTAGGTGTGACTCACCCGTGTGCCGCCCGGCGCCGCCTCCAGCTCCCAGCCCCAGGTGTGGCCGCTGGGATCGAGGTCGCCGATGACGTGCGACAGGGAGCCGGCGGGGTGGATCGCCGGGGCCCACGCGATGCGGCGGTCCGGTTCGAAGTCGACCACCTCGTTGCGCATGCGGTACTCCCCGATGCCCTCCTGGTCCATCCGCATGACGAAGGCGTCACCGACCCCGGTCACGGGGGACGGGCCGGACTCCAGGCCGCGCAGCATGCCCGCGCCGTCGATCTCGGTGTGTCGTGCCGGGTCGGCCAGCAGCGCGAAGACGCGCTCCGGTGGTGCTGCGATGTCCCGGCTGACCCGGATCGTGCGCTCGTCGGTCATGAACGGCTCCCGTCTGCGTCGGTGGTGGCCAAGGCGGCCGGGCGCAGTCAAGCGACGGGCCGTCGGGGTGGTCAAGGTCGTGCCGCGCGGCACGGGGGCGATCCGGTGGCGCGAGCGGTGCAGGGCGACGGCGGGCGCGACGGGGGAGACGAGGGCGGCGCCGGCCCGGGCCGGTCAGCTGCCCAGGACGGCGGTGAGTGCGGAGATCGGCGGGGCGAAGAAGTAGCCGCCGCCGGTGGGGACCACCCAGTCCTGTTCGACGGGGATCCGCACCGGTGGCCCGGCCGCGACCGGGACGTCGATGTAGCGGGCGCGGTCCCCCCGGGAGTCGCGCTGGCCGATCACCGGGTCGTGCCCGCCCGCGTTCGGCTGGGTGGGCAGGTTCGACCAGCGACGGGTCAGGAACTCGAACTGGTCCTCGATGCTGGCGCCGTAGCAGAGGAACACCAGCCCGCGGTCGGCGTCGGGGTCCGGATCGTGCGCACCGACGTACGGCGGCCCGTAGGCGATCCCGCGGCGCAGGATCATCCGCAGCACCGAGTCGTGCGGCTTGCCGAGCTCCGTGGCGATGTCGCGCGGATGGGTCTTGCGGATGTGGGCGAAGTGGGGGCAGACCGTCCCCAGCACGTCGCTCTCGGCCTGCCGGTGGCCGTCGCCGGGATAGCCGGGCATCGGGGTCAGCGGCACCGGACGGGTGTCGTCGTCGAAGAGGAAGTGGTTGTTGGCGAACTCGTCGCCGGCCAGCCCGGGGTCGTCGGCGGTCCCCGCCCGCATGAGCGGCGCGCCGCTGGGCCAGCGGCCGACCATCATCGAGGCCACGTGCTGCGGTGTGGTGCCGGTGCGGGCGGCGGCGGCGGCGGCGAAGTCCCAGAACGCGGGCACGTCCTGCCGCAGGCGTCGGCACACCAGGTAGGAGCCGCGCCGCGCCCACGCCGGGTACGTCGGCGGGTCCGGCGGTGGGGCGGGGGCGACCAGGTCCTCCGTGTGCTGCCGCGGCTCGCCGAGCAGGAACTGCCCCGGCCAGACCAGTTGCTGGCCGGGCTTGCCGAACAGCCGGGGCCGCTGGTCGGTCGGGCCCGTGCCCGCAGGATCGAGGCGGCGCGGGGTGATGAACGTGTCGGGCGCCTCGGCGAGCCGGCCACGGACGCCGGGCTGGGAGACCCCGTCCTTGAAGCCGAAGTGCTCGTGCCCGCGCAGGTTGCCCGGCAGTGCCTCACCGCGCTGGTAGTACATGACGTCGAGCCCGTCCAGCCCGGCGAGGATCTCGTCGATCCGGCTCACCAGGTCCGGTTCCTCGTCCGCCGCGACGATGACGAGGACGTCGGCCTCGTCGTCCGGTCCGCCGACGACCCAGTGGTCGCGGTGGCCCGGGTGGTCGGCCGAGGTCGGGTCGCCCAGGTAGGTGGAGCGGGCTGCCAGGCCCTGGCGGAAGCTCTGCTCCCGGAACCGCTCGGCCTCGGCCGGCCCGGCGAGCGCGGCGATGCCGGCCCACGAGAACGCGATGTTGACCCAGGTGGCGGCCATCCCGGCAGGCGCACGCACGCCTTCGGTCAGGCGCCGGGCGCGGTACTCGCGGACGAAGTCCAGCGCCTCGTCCATCGACGTGACGTCCGGCGCGATGCCGGTCACCCATCGCCGGGCCCGCTCGCGGTCGGCGACGCGGAGGAACAGGAAGCGCTGGTGGTCCTTGTTGAACCCCGGCACGATGTTGCCCTGGATGTCGCGTCGCACCGTCCGGTCGTAGACGGGCTCGAACTCGTCGGGCGTCGGCTGGGGCGGCTCCGGCTCGACCGGCTCCGGCTCAGCCGGCTCCCTCGCGGCTGCGCGGCGGTCGCCGACGTCCACCCCGGACAGCAGCTGCGGTTCGGTGGCCGCGATGGCCTCCAGCGTCTCCCGCACGGCGGGCTCGGTCATGACGTCGGCCTCCGTGCGACGACGACCGGCAGGGACGAGGTCATGTGCTCGGCCAGCTGGCCGCCGTGCACCACCGGCCGGCCGCCGATCCGGATGTCGCCCACCTGGAACCCCTCCTCGGGTGGCACCTCGTAGTCCAGGCGCAGCACGGCGCCGGGCCGACCGCGGGTGATCGTCCAGTAGTCGCCGACCGGGGTGCCGTCCGGCTTGGTCCAGCCGGTGTCGTCCCAGCCGTCGATGTAGAGGCCGACGGGGTCGTGGACCGTGATGTCGAGCCCCGAGCGGGCGAGTGCGGCGACCTCGCGGACGAGGTAGTCGTCCGCGGCGTTCTCCCCTCTCGTGGCCATCTCGAAGTTGTCCCGGGCCACCACCGCATCGGGGACGCCCGGGTCGGGGACCGTCGCCGCGGCGCCGGTCTGCGCCAGGCCCACCGCGATCGTGACGTCGTTGGCGCTGTTGACGAAGTGCATGATCCCGCGGGTCGTCGTCCAGCGGTTCGACCGGTTGTACGTCCCGTCGGGGTTCGTGAGCTCCTCCCACCGCACGCGCGGGTCCACGTGCTGCTGGTAGAGCGCCTCCACGCAGCGACGGTCGACCGCGGCCAGCTTGTCGAAGTACTCCGGCGACTCCGTGCTGAACGTGACCTTCGTGACCTTGCCCGTCTCCCGGTCGCGGGTGGTGAACCACTCGAAGTACTCCACCTGCTTCGGCCGGAAGCCCACTTCTGCGTCGCCGGCCTCCTCGGCGTCCTCGAAGGCCTGCGCACGGTCGTCGCGCCGTTGGACGGTCAGCGACGCGCGGGGGAAGCCGATCCACGACAGCGTCCGGACGGCGACGACCTCGGGGTCGACGACGGTCGGGTCGATCCACGGCCCCGTGCTGAAGGGCGTGACCGCTCTGTCGACGACCTCGTGCCACTGCTCGTAGAAGCCCGAGCCCTCCGGGAGGTCACGCAGACCTGCCGGCGTGTCGTACCTGGTCAGCAGAGCCACAGCGGTCCTCCTCGGTCGACGGTCGGCGTGACCGGAGGTCCTGCGGCAGCGGGTGTCCGGGAGGCGGGACGCCGGGTCGCGCGCGTTCTGCTCCTTCCCCCCCGACAGGCCGCAGGGTAGGAGCGGTCCGTCACGGCGGCGTCACCGCCGCGTCACCCGGCCCATGGCCGCGGGCGACCCCGTCGCTCGCGGCCGAGCCGTCGTCAGCGCGGTCCGCGCAGCCGGACGACGGATCCCCGTCACCACGGGTCGGGGCGGCCTGCGGATCTCCGAGGAGCTGCGCGGTGAGGACGTCCTCGTCCGTGCCGACGTACCGCACGCCGCGGTCCCGCCCTGCTGCGGCGTGGCCGTGGACCACGGTCGTCGCGAGCGCACGGCGCACCCCGTCGGTGACGTCAGCCGGACGGGGGAGTGCGCTCACCGACCGTCACGGGGAACCATGGTGCTCCGAGGTGGGGGGCCGGTCCCGGCCCGTCCGCCGTACGCAGTCCGCACGCTGCGTGACCAAGTGGTGCGAAGGGTGGCCGTGACCGACGACCGAAGTGCAGCGCTGCTCGTCCGCGTGTGGCTCGAGGACGGGGACCGGTTCCGGGCACGACTCACCGCCGTGGGACCGGATGCGGCGGAGACCGAGCAGACCGTGGGCCTCGCCTCGTCTCCGAGTGACGTGGTGGATGCCGTGAGTCACTGGCTCGACCAGTTCCTCCGTCACGGACCGACAACGGATTGACACCGTGGTCGGGATGCTCCGAGCATCCCGACCACGAGGCACCTGATCGTCCGCACGTCGTCCAGAGGTGCCCGAGGGGGTGCTCCACGTGCCTGTCGCCCCGGCCCCGCGAGTCACACTGCTCGACGGGTTCTGCGTCCATCTCGGGGAGAAGACGCCACCGGAACCGCTCGAGGGCCTCCCGCCGGGCGCGCAACGCCTGGTCGCCCACCTCTGTCTGTCGGGGCGACCACCGAGGTCGGCCGTGGCCGGGCACCTGTGGCCGGACGTGCCGGAGGACCATGCCCACGGCAGTCTCCGCTCGGCGCTGTGGCGGCTGCACAAGGTGGCCCCCGGACTGGTGGAGGTCTCCGGCAGCGTGCTGTCGCTGGCGGCCGGTGTCCGCGTCGACGTGCGCGAGCTCGACGACTGGGCCGAGCGGGTCCGGGACCCCGGACGCGGCCTGGACGAGGTCGAGGTCCCCGACGTCGGGGAGCGCGGCGAGCTCCTGCCCGGCTGGTACGACGACTGGGTGCTGCTGGAGCGGGAGCGGCTGCGCCAACTGCGCATGCACGCCCTGGAGCTGGTCGCGGCACGTCTGGCGGCGGCCGGGCGCTACGGCGATGCGCTCCAGGCCGCCTACGCGGCGGTGCGTGCCGAGCCGCTGCGGGAGAGCGCGCACCGCACCGTGGTGCAGGTGCACGTCGCGGAGGGCAACCTGGTCGAGGCGCTGCGGGCCTACGACCAGTTCCGCGTGCTCCTGGCCGACGAGCTCGGGGTCGCGCCCAGCGAGCAGATGGCGCGGCTGGTGCGGGGGATCTGCCCCGCGGGGGGTCCGCAGCGGTGCACCCCCGGCGAACGTGACGCCGGTGCGACGGCGACCGCCTGGCGTCCCCCGCGACCGCGGCCGGAGCCCGCGGGGACCCATCCGCCCGAGGGCACCAGGACGGCGGACCTGGCGCTGTAGGCGGCCCCCGGCACGGACAGGTCACGACGGCGGCGGCCTCCCGGCGGCACCGGGACTGGTGATGTGGAACCCCGGGTCCCCGTACAGGGCGTACGTGGCCCAGGTGATCTCGTCCCCGTGCTCGCGGTACCAGTCCTCCCGGGCCAGGCGCAGCGCCTCGCCGACCTTGTTGCCCTGCAGGAGGTACTTGTAGAGGTCGACGGCGAACTCGCCGGCCGACCGGTCGTACACCGGCCACCGCGACCCCACGCAGGCGACCGCACCGCCGTACAGGAACGCCGACGCCAGCCCCTCCGACTGGTGTCCGAGGTACGACGGGACGTCGGGCTCGTTGGCCGCCTTGCTCGACTCGCAGGCGTTGAGGAACACCAGGGGCTGCCCGGTCAGCAGCCGCTCGATCTTGTCCGCGGGGAAGAGGACGTCCTGCTTCAGCAGCAGGCCGCTGCGCTCGGGCCGGTCGTCGTCGAACGCCGCATGGCCGGCGTAGTGGACCACGTCGTACTCCCCGGCGATGAGCGTCTCGTTGAGCAGCCAGGACGTCGCCCGGTCCGGGCCCACGACGTCGACCTCGATGCGGCCCTGCCAGTCCCGCTCGAGCCCTGCGCGGATGGTGTCGACCTCGACCCGCGCACCGGGGAGGTTGCCGACGGGATCGGAGTACCAGAGCAGGAACCGCAGCTTCCTGCCCTCGCCCCGCGCACGCCCCAGCCGCGGCATCGTCCAGCCCAGGGGCATGCGGGCGACGGGGCAGCGGACGGCCAGGTGCTCGTCGTTCCTGCGCATGAGCTCCCAGGGCAGCTCCTGCTCGTTGGTGGTGATCGTCACCTGGCCGACGTGCTCCTTGAGGTCCTCCTGCACCGACCGTGGGATCACCAGCCGGTACATGAGGTCCCCGAGGGTGCACAGCTCCCGGCGGACGTCGTGCGTCGACGTGTCCGGCAGTGCCTGGGAGCCGGCGAGGGCCGCCGGCGCGATGTGCCGCGCCCGGCGCGTGCCCTCGGCCGTCCCGATCCGCGCGGTGAGGGCCTGCATGTGCTCGAAGTCGTCCCTCGACAGCCTCCGCGTGGCCCGCACGCTCACGGTGTGCGTCGCGCCCCGGGGTACGCGGAGGATCGCGACGTAGTCGATGTCCTGCGCGTCCGCCGGTGAGGTGCGCAGCAGGACCAGCTCGGTGTGCACCGAGAGTTCCCGGGCGCGGGCCAGCGCGCTCTCGACCGCGTCCTCCAGCTGCTGGGGGGTGCGCAGCTCCCGCTCGACGGGCGGCTCGGAGGGGCTCTCCTGGACCGGCATCCTCCGGGTGGCGAGCTGGTGCAGGGGCGTCGCGGCGGCGACGAACAGCCCCTCACCGACCGCGCGCGCGGCCTCCCGGACCTTCGAGTCGAGCACGAGGTGCTCGGCGTGCTCGCCGGCGACCAGGGCGTCGAGCCGGGAGGCCTCCTCGAGCAGCGCCTTGAGCCTGGCCAGCTCGGCGAGCCAGTTGTCGACCTGGAGCTGCATGGAGCGCCCGGTCGTGTGGTGCGCCTGCTCCCGTTCGTGCAGCCCGGCGAGCACGTCCTCGGCCAGCCGCCAGTCGACCGCGGTGAGCTGCTCGTCGACCTCTGCCACCGACCGCGCCGCGTCCTCCCCTCCGTGGGCGATCCGGTCGAACGCCGCCCGGGCGGCCGCCAGGTGCTGGTCGAGCCGCTCCAGCAGCTGCAGCTCGCCCGCGACGGGCACGATCCCGCCGCGCCGCAGCGGCTCGACGCGGGTCCGCAGCTCGTCGCGGGTGGTGCGACGGCGCTCGGCCAGCCCGACCAGCCGGGCCAGGCGCACGTACTCCTCCGGCTCGGGCCGGGGGCGCGGCCGCGGAGGGGTGTCCGACGCGGTCACGGCGTCGCCTCGGGAGGGCCGGAGCCGGGGTGGAGCTCGGCCTGGAGCCGGTCCCGCTGGGCGAGCATCGCCTCGGGCGCGGCCGGGCCGAGCACGGCGAGCTGCGCCTCGAGCTCCTGGAGGTTCACCGCGACCAGGGAACGGTGCAGGCTCCTGAGGTCCTCCTCCTGCCGGGCGGGCGGGTCGCCACCGTTGGACATCGTCACCGCCAGGGTCGCGTCGGCCGGCAGCCGGACGACGTCGAGCTCGTGCACCAGGGCGCCGCCGCCGGTGACGTACAGGGTCGTCGCCGCCCATTCCCGTCGTCCGGGGAGCCGCGACTCGAGCTCCCGGCGGGCGGACCAGACGGCCACGTCGACGGGCCGGCCGTCGACCGCGGCGGAGTAGAAGGCCTCGGCGAAGGCGGTGCACCCCGGCACCGTGATCTCCCCGCGGACCCCGACCACGGCCGGCACCGACCGGGACAGCGTCGCCGCCACCTGGTCGGTGTGGCAGGCGCTGAGGTAGGCCAGCCTGAGGTCGGGGAGGCGGGCCAGCTCCGCGCCGAGGAGCTCGGCCGCCACCGTGCGGGCGGTGTCCTCCCCGTCGGTCCCGGGCTCGAGCGCCAGCATCTGCGGTGCCCCGTGCCGCTCGCCGGCCGGTGTCCCCGTGCCGGCGAAGTGCAGGACCTCGAACGGGGGCCCCTCGCGCAGCCGCTCGCGCAGCCTCGACCAGGTCGCGCGCGGCAGCACGTCGACCGACACGTGTGACCGGTCCGCCGCCAGGCCGCGCAGGACGTCGACGTCCTGCTCGGCCCCCAGCGACCCCGTCGGGTCCGCCGTCACGGCGAGCACGCGCAGGGGCATGGTCGCCGGCGTGAGCTCCCGCTCCGGGACGGGCAGGAAGGTCCGCACCACCGCCGAGTCGGTGCCCAGGGCGATGAAGTCCTGCCGGACCGCGTCGTCGTACAGCAGTTCCCACGGCAGGGCGAACGCGGCCAGGTCGTGGGAGGACACGCGGATGCGCACGCCGTGCCCCGGCGCCGCCGTGCGCTCGTACAGGGCCCTGAGCACACCGGCGAACAGGTCGTGGAAGAGCAGCTGGCCGATCTCCACGGCCCGGTCGCGGACCGCCCCCGACGAGCTGCGCTTGATCGCCCGCTGGTCGGAGAAGTACGACGTGGGGGCGTCGAGCGTGAGGTCCTCGTCCGGGACGGCGAAGACCCGCTTCCCCGTTCCCTCCGGCGTCTGCACCCGGGCGGTGTAGGAACCGTCCTGCCTGCGCTCGAGGGAGACCGTGATCTCGCTGGTGCCCGTACCCGCGGCCTGCATGGCCCACCGCCCCGGTCGTCAGCCTTCGCCGAGGACGGCCGCGGCGATGGTGCGCAGCCCGGCCTCCGTCGCGAAGTAGCTCATGTGGTCGCAGCCGACCTCGTGCACCCGCGGTGCAGGCCGGCGTCCCTCGGGGAGGTGCGTGGCACTGCTCCGGCTGACCGCGATGTCGTTGTCCTCGTCGTCGAAGATGTGCTGCAGCGCCGGGTCGACGAGGCGGCGGGGGGAGACCTTCTGCAGCAGCCCGCGCAGGAGACCGCGGCGCTGCTCCCGGTCGGGCGCCGGTGGGACGAGGCGGCGCAGCCCCACGACGACGTCGTAGCGGCAGTTCGGGTCCTCCGCTGCGAAGAGCCTGCTGAGGAACTCCGACCCCGGGGTCATCTCGTCCAGGGCGGTGTCGACCCGCTCGATGATGCCGACCAGCCCGCCGAGCACCCTGGCCGGCCAGGCCACGTCCCCGAGGCGGTTCAGGCCGAAGGCGAGGGCCGCGGTCGCCCACTGCTGCACGTCCGGCCACGGCGAGCCGCCGTTGGGCGTGCCCGCGGTCACCAGGTGCGAGACGACGTCCCGACCGTTGAAGTGCTCGACGAGGTGCCGGGTGACCAGCCCGCCCATCGAGTGGGCCACGACCACCAGGTGCTTGCGGTGCCCCGGGACCAGGCCGACCGCGGCCAGCCGGTCGCGCAGGTCGGCGGCGGTCTTCTCGATGGGGGTGTCGAGGTTCTCGTAGTCGAAGGCCAGCACGGCCTGGAAGCGGGCGCCGATCAGCTGCGGCGCGGGCACCACCCGCGTGGAGGCCGAGCTGCGCGCCATGCCCTCGGTGTCGCCGATGATCCCGTGGACGTACAGCAGCACGTCGGTGGCGCCCTCCACGGCCGCGCGGACGTGGGCCTCGTCGTCGTCGTAGGTCAGCCGCTCGCCGTCGACGCGGACCAGACGCAGCAGGGGGTGGCGGTACTGCGCCCCGAGGCGGCGGAGGACGAGCTTGCGGAAGAGGATCGAGATCGAGCCACGCAGGTCACGTGTCGTCGAGGTCGGCTCCGGCAGCCGCTCGATGACCACGTCGATCCCGCCACCACGGGCGTCGCCCCGCGCGCGGGGGCGCCCGTAGCCGACCGGGAGGTACGCCTCGCCGTCGAAGGCCACGGCCAGGAGCTCCTCGTCGCGGTCCAGCGGCCGGTCGACGTGCAGCCGCAGCGGGGTGTCCTCGGTGACCGCGGCGGCGTCCCGCACGTCGACCAGCTCGAGGACGTCGAAGTCGGGCACCGTGTCGCGGGTGCGCTGCAGCGGGAACGGCTGGGCGTCGGGATCGTCGCGGAGCACCGGTGGCTCCGGTGGGGTCCGGACCGAGCGGGAGATCTCTGCGGCCGAGGCGAGTCGGACCTCCGCGGTCAACGCGGGATGGCGGGCCACGGTCAGGCCGGGGGCCAGGGTCACGTCGGTGTCCGGGGTGATCCGCTGCCCGGCGGCCGGACGGGTCACGGTGACCACCACGTCGGTGGCGAACCAGTCCGCCGCCGCCTCACCGGCCTGGGGGGAGGCGCCGATGTGGCGCGCCGCGATGCGGTTCACCAGGCGGTCCAGCGTGCTGCGCAGCACGGGGGGCGCGGCGCGGGTCGTGCGGTCGACGGTGGTGAGGTCCAGGTCGTCCTGCAGGAGGGCGGCGACGTCGAACTGCGTCGTGCTGACGACCACCTTCAGCAGGTCCCGCAGCTCGGTGATCCCCTCGGCGTGCAGCTCGTCGGGGATGTAGGCGGCCAGCGGGTCCCCGTTGTTGGCCACGAGGACCGCGTGCGGCGGGATCTCCACGGCGGCGGTCTCGTACGTCGCGCTGCCGACGCCGTAGAGCTCGGTGAGGTCCAGGACGGCGCAGAACAGCGTCCGGCCGGTGTCGTTGCGCACCTCCAGCCGGAAGCCGGGAGCCGTGTCGGCGTCGTAGAAGAGGTCGAGCCCGCCGCCGGACCGCGGGCCGGTGCCGCCCGCCGTGGCGGGGACCGGCTCGACGGCGACCACGACCTTGCCGGTCGCCAGCCGCGTCGAGGGGTTGTGCAGCGCGGCGAGGCCCATCCAGCGCGCCATGTGCTCCAGGGCGGCCACGGTGCGGTCCGCGCCGGTCACGTCGCTGACCAGCGGCCGCGCGGCAGTGGGCCGGCCGATCCGGTAGCCGTCCGGCCGGGCGGCCACGCGCAGCGCCGCCTCGGCCGGGGACGCCTCCTCGACGAGCAGGGAACGCCGTCCGGTGCCGCCGCCGGCGAGCGCGGCCCGGAGTGCGTCGGCCGCGGCCGGGTCGCCCTCGATGAGGACGCCCACCGGCGGCAGGGGCGTCGCCACCACCACGGCCTTGTACGTGCGGTCCTGGGCGAGGGCGGCGCCGACCGGTGTGACGTCGACCCGGCAGCGGTCGGGGTCGACCCGGGTCACCCGGGCGGTGGCCACCCGCGCCGCGAGGTCGTCGAGGTCCTGGGTCTCGTGCCCGAGGACGGCGAACTCCGTGGTCTCCGTGCCCCGCGGCGGCGCGATGCCGTGGACCGCGCCGAGGTCGACCTCCCAGCCGGTGGCCCGCGCGTGGGCCAGCGTCCCGTAGGGACGCCGGGCCGTCACCGCGCCACCGAGGAAGGGCCGGCCGAGGTCGGCGGGGTCCGCCGCCTCCAGCTGCGGGGTCTGTTCCCGCACCCGGTTGCGGACGTCGGCGACCACCCAGCGGTGCAGGTCGGTGTAGGTGAGCGAGTCGCCGCCCTGCTCCAGGGCCCGCTCCAGCGCCACGGACATGGCGCCCCGCGGGACGCCCTCGTGGGTGACCTCCTTGGAGGTCTGGCTGGCCCGGCAGCCCGACAGGAGGACGTGCCGGCCGCGGTCGAGGGCGAACCAGCCGCCGTGGCCCTCCCCGCGCGCCAGGTCGGCGGGCGCCGCGGCGAGGGCGGCGGCCTCCTGCGTGGAGGACAGGAAGGTGCTCAGCGGGCGCAGCCGGTCGTCGATCGGTGCCCGGCGGACGGCCGTCCCGTCCTCCAGGTCCGGCGCCTCGCGGGTGGCGTGCCCGGAGTGGCAGCAGTCGAGGACCACGAGGACGTGCGGGTCGTCCCGGGCGACCTCGCCGATCAGCGTCGCCAGCTCCTTGTCCGCGAGGTCGAACTGCCCCGGCTCCCGGCTGTCGACGAGCACGAGGGTCTCGTCGAGGCGGTCGGGTTCGAGGTGCCAGAACTCCGGTGGCGCCGGTTCCTGGGACCCGTGACCGGAGTAGTAGAAGAGGGCGACGTCGTCCTGCCGCGCGCGGCCGAGGTGCTCGCGGAACCCGGTGACCACCGCCTGGCGGGTGGCCTCCCGGTTGCTCAGGACCCGGAGCTGGAGGGTGGTGTCCTCCCCTCCGACCCGCTCCCGGAGGATCCGCGCGACGGTCTCGATGTCGTTGACGCAGCCCTGCAGCGGCGGGACAGGGGGGCGGTAGTCGTCGATGCCGACCAACAGCGCATACACCGCTCGGCTGCCCATGAGCCTGCTCCCACCGCGATCCGCCGGTGACGCGTCGACAGCGCACCCGTGCCGGGGCTTAGCACCCGGGGCGTCACGCCGCCGTCACCACGGCGTCACGCCTCCCCGGACCGGGGCGGGCGTGCGCCCACCCCCGCCACTCCCGCGGGTCTCGTGCACCGGATCGGCCTGCGCTCGTCGGTCAGTGCGGGTCGCGGGGCGGGGGGAGCAGCCGGAGTCCGCCCGCGATCGCCCCGTACACCAGCGCCGGGCCGGTGTGCGGCCACCGCCTGCCCGAGGCCGCCCGTGCCTGTCCCCGGCGGAAGACCCACCGCTCCGCGGCGAGCACCCCGCCGGCCGCACCGGCGAGCACGGCGGCCGCGGACCCGAGGACGGCGACCCTGGTACCGGCGGGCAGCGCGCCGAGGGTCTCCGAGAGGGAGGCCTCGCCGTCGAGTTCCTGCCGCTCACGAGCGGTGGCCCATGCCGCCCGGAACTCCGGCACGGCTGCTGCGACGGAGACGGCGGTGAGCCCGGCCTTCGCCCAGCCACGAGCCGTGCGGGAGCGGATGAGGTCGGGCGTGGCGTAGTACAGGGCGGTCACGGCACCGGTGACCAGGGCGGCACCGGCTCGGGAGGGCGTCGGTCGGCTGCTCATGCCGCCATCCTGTCGCGGGACGGCGAGGAGGACGCCGCCAGCGGCCGTCGGCGTGCTCGGGCCGGGCCGGCCGGACGCGCGGACGCCCCGGCCCGCGGGATGCGGGCCGGGGCGTCCGGAAGGGGTGGTGTCTACCGCAGGTCGAAGCGGTCGAGCTCCATGACCTTGACCCAGGCGTCGACGAAGTCCCGCACGAACAGCTCCTGGGCGTCGTCGGCCGAGTAGACCTCGACGATGCCGCGCAGGATGGAGTTCGAGTTGAACACCAGGTCCGCGGCGGTGGCGGTGCGCACGACGTTGCCGTCGGCGTCCAGCCCCTCGTAGACGCCCTCGCCCTCGACCGCGGTGCGCCAGGAGATGCCCAGGTCGAGCAGGTTGCGGAAGAAGTCCTGCGACAGCACGCCCGGACGGTCGGTGAAGACGCCGTGCTGCACGCCGCCGGTGTTGGCGCCGAGCACCCGCAGACCGCCGACCAGCAGCGTCATCTCCTTGGCGGTGAGCTCCAGCATGTAGGCCCGGTCGACCAGCAGCGTCTCCGGCTGGAGCTTGCTGCCCGGCGCGATCCAGTTGCGGAAGCCGTCGGCCCGCGGCTCGAGCCAGCGGAAGTTGTCGACGTCGGTCTGCTCCTGCGAGGCGTCGGTGCGGCCCGGGTGGAACGGCACGGTCACCGCCACGCCGGCGTCGGCCGCGGCCTTCTCCACCGCCGCGCTGCCGCCGAGCACGATCAGGTCGGCCAGCGAGACCTGCTTGCCGGTCTGCTGCTCGAACTCGCCCTTGACCCGCTCGAGGACCGGCAGCACGTCGCGGACGCCCTCGTTGACCGCCCAGCCGATCTGCGGCTCCAGGCGCAGCCGGGCGCCGTTGGCGCCACCGCGCTTGTCCGTGCCGCGGTAGGAGGCGGCGGCGGACCAGGCCGTGTGCACCAGCTGCGGGACGGTCAGCCCGGACGACAGCAGCCGCTGCTTGAGGTCGGCGATCTCCGCCTCGCCCACGAGCTCGTGGTCGACGGCCGGGACCGGGTCCTGCCAGATGAGGTCCTCGGCGGGCACGTCCGGGCCGAGGTAGCGGACCTTGGGGCCCATGTCGCGGTGCAGCAGCTTGAACCAGGCGCGGGCGTACATGTCGGCGAAGTACTCGGGGTCGTTGCGGAACCGCTCGGCGTAGGCGCGCAGCTCCGGGTCGACCTTGAGGGCCATGTCGGCCGTGGACATCATCGGCGGGTTCTTCTTGCCCGCGATGTGCGCGTCGGGGACGAGCTCCTGCGCCTCGGGGTTGACCGGCTGCCACTGCTTGGCGCCCGCCGGGCTCTGGGTCAGCTCCCAGTCGAGGTCGAACAGCGTCTCCCAGTAGGAGTTGTCCCAGGTGGTCGGCGTCGGGGTCCAGGCGCCCTCGAGGCCGCTGGTGATGGTGTCGGGGCCCTTGCCGGTGCCGTGCTGGCTGATCCAGCCCAGGCCGTTGCCGTGCACCGGGCAGCCCTCGGGCTCGGGGCCGACGAGCTCGGGGTTGCCGGCGCCGTGGGTCTTGCCGAAGGTGTGGCCACCGCCGATGAGGGCGACGGTCTCCTCGTCGGTCATGCCCATCCGGCGGAAGGTGACCTTGATGTCGTGGGCGGAGGCGAGCGGGTCGGGCTGGCCCTTGGGACCCTCGGGGTTGACGTAGATCAGCCCCATGGTCACGTTGGCCAGCGGCCCCTCGTCGAGGTCCAGCGGCTCGTCGTTGGCGTAGCGCTCGTCGCCCAGCCACGTGTCCTCCGGCCCCCAGAAGACCTCCTGGGGCTGCCAGGTGTCGGGTCGGCCGAAGGCGAAGCCGAAGGTCTTCAGGCCCATGTCGTCGTGGGCGACGTTGCCGGCCAGCAGCAGCAGGTCGGCCCAGGACAGCGTCCGGCCGTACTTCTGCTTGACCGGCAGCAGGAGACGGCGGGCCTTGTCCAGGTTGGCGTTGTCCGGCCAGCTGTTGAGCGGGGCGAAGCGCTGCCCGCCCTCGCCGCCACCACCGCGGCCGTCGGCGATGCGGTAGGTGCCGGCGGCGTGCCAGGACATGCGGATGAACAGCGGGCCGTAGTGGCCCCAGTCGGCCGGCCACCAGTCCTGCGAGGTGCGCATGACCTCGACGATGTCGCGCTTGACCGCCTCGACGTCGAGCGTGGCGACCGCGGCCCGGTAGTCGAAGTCCGCGCCCAGCGGGTCGGAGTCCTTCGACGGCTTGTTCAGCACCGACAGGTCGACCTGGTTGGGCCACCAGTCCCGGTTGCTCTGCGGCCGCCGGTTGGTGACCTGGGTCGGGCCGGGGATCGCCGGGTTCTCGCTCTCGCTGGTGCTCTCGCTCTGGTTCTTGTCGATCTCGTTGGTCACGACGTGCCTCTCTGTGTGGTGCGGGGGGACGGGGCAGGAGGAGGGCCGGCTGCGCACGAGGAGCAGCGTCCCCAGAACAGGACCTCAGCCTCGTCGATGACGAAGCCCGAGTCGGCGGAGGGGGTCAGGCAGGGTGCGGCGCCGATCGTGCAGTCGACGTCGGCGATGGCCCCGCAGTCGCGGCAGACCAGGTGGTGGTGGTTGTCACCGACGCGGGCCTCGTAGCGGGCGTCGGAGCCCTCCGGCTGGATGCGCCGCACGAGGCCGGTGTCCTCGAGCGCACGCAGCACGTCGTACACCGCCTGGTGCGACACCGCACCGAGGCGGGCACGTGCCGCGCTGATCAGCGCCTTGGTGTCGAGGTGCGGCTGCGCGTGGACGGCGTCCAGCACCGCCAGTCGCGGCCGGGTGACCCGCAGGCCCGCCCCGCGCAGTGCGCGCTCGAGGTCTGCGGTGTCCGGCACGGCAGCGATCCTCACAACTTTCCTTGATCGAGTCAACAAACGGGCCCGGGGTGGTCGGCCGGCTCGCGCCGAGCAGGGGACGCACCGCCCGCCGTCCGGGGCGCGAGGTCAGCGATCGACGGGCGCCGCCGCCGCGAGCTGCTCGACGCGGTCGCCGACACCGACCGGCCCCGGCTCCTCGACGGTGGCGTACACACCGAAGACCACCGCGCCGTTGTCCGGGAGGTGTGCAACCGGGGTGGTGAGGTCGGTGGCCAGGTCGCCGCGGTAGCGCGCGATGGACCTGAGGGTGCTGAAGTCCACCACGCCGCTGTCGGGGTTCTCGTTGGTGACCACGCAGCGGGGGACCGGGCCGACCACCCGCACCGTCGCCCCGCCCAGCCGGACCCGCCGGCCCACCCAGGTGTCCTCCTCGTGCACCCCGCACCCGTCCACCTCCACCAGCATCCGGAACCGCCGGTGGTCCAGCCGCTCGCCACCGGGGGTGACGCTGCGCAGGTGCTCGATGGTGGCCGAGGAGATCAGCGTCACAGGGTGCACGTCGACCGCGTCGCCCGGGGTGTCGACGGCGACGAGGTGGACCGGCCGGCCGACGAACTCGGACAGGGCCGCTGACCACGGACCCGTGACGAGGTGACCGGCCACGTCCCGCCCGTAGAAGTCGGTGACGACCGGATCGCCCAGCTCGGTCGTCGTCCCCTGGACCGGGTCACGGCCGGGGACCTGCAGGGACAGGTGCTGCCGCCGACCGTCGTACTGCGCGGTGAGCCGGACCAGTGGCCCGTGCTGCTTGCCGTTGAACAGCCGGCCCCGGGCGTCGACGAGGTGGAACCGCCGGTTGTCCTCGACGCCGTTCCGGGTGAGCGCCAGGCTGGTCGGGTGGTGGAGGGCGGTGCCCTTGAGGGGGGTGGTCGACAAGCGTGAGACGACGGGCATGGGTCTCCATCCGGTCAGACGTGGCCGGCCCCAGCGTAGGGAGCCGCCCTGTCCGGGCCGGGACCGTCGTCGGCGACCGGCGCGCGGGCCCCCGGTGCCGGCGCGCGGCGTGGTGCGTCCTGGCTCGCCCCGCGGCCGGTCAGCTGCCGTGCCGCCGAGGGTGCATCAGCCGCTCCATCTCCGTGGCGGCCCGCTGCTTCTCCTTGCGCTCGCTGCGCTTGACCTTGACGGCCTTGCCGGACTTCTTCGCGGCGTGGTTGTCGTGGGGCGACTTGTCGGCCATGGGAGCGCTCCCTCTCGACAGACGGAACGGCTCCTCCTTACATCCCGGGGCGCAGCTTCGCCAGGGTGTCCGTCCTCGTGTCGCGGGGTGACGTCCCCACCACGACCGCAGCGCCGGGACGGCTGCCGAGGAACGCGCCGAGGAAGCGGCGCCGGCGGACCGGGATCGAGAGCAGAAGGTCCCTGGACCGACGCCGAGCGGCTCCGGGAGCCTCGAGTCCCGGAACAGCGGCGTCCCCCGTCGTGTCGGCGCCGCCTCGGGAGCGCGGTCAACCCCGCCGCACCGCTTCCCGGTCCGACCGCGTGTCCGGAACCCGTCCCGCCCTCGCCCACGGAGGCGCCGGTCCCCGCGCGGGCGGCGTCGTGGCCGTCGGTGCGGGCCCCAGACGGCCGGAGCCGGTCAGCACCCCGTCTGTTCGACACCCGATCCAGAGAGGTGAGGGCTATGGCCGCTCACCGCACCCTCCGCGGCGCAGTACTGACCGTGGCCGCCTGTGCGGGTCTGAGTTCTCTCGCCGGCTGCGGCGCCGACGTCGCGCGGTCCAGCAGCACGCCGCCGTCCGACGGCGGCACCTACTCGGGCCCGTCTCAGGAACTGGGGAACGGCACGGTCGAGACCTACGTGACGCTGGACGACGGTCGACGCCCGACGGAGGTGGGCCTGCGTCTGACGCCCGCCGCCCTGGAGGGACTACCCGAGGCGGGGACCACGCTGATGCTCGACTTCCCCGATGAGGCGGCGGACACCGCGTTCGACCACGTCATGCTGAACTGGAACCCCCAGGGCCACGAGCCGGCCGAGCTGTTCGGGCGAGCCCACTTCGACTTCCACTTCGACATGGTCGACATGGCGACGATGGAGGGCATCACCCCGGACGACCCGGCCTACGCCGTCAAGGCCGAGACCCTCCCCGAGGCGAGGTACGTACCCCAGGACTACGCGGTTCCGCCGGGCGCGCCCGCCGCCGCGCAGGCCGTCCCCGGCATGGGCGTGCACCTGGTGGACTCCAGCGACACGAGCCTCGTCCCCGGGGAGTACGACTTCACGCGGATCATCATCAACGGCGTGTGGGACGGCCGGTACATCTTCGTCGAGCCGATGATCACCCGGGACTGGCTGTTGACCGGACCGAACTCGGAGGAGCCGCTCAAGCTGCCCGAGGCGTACCAGCAGACGGCCTACTACCCGACCACGTACGCCGTCCGCGTCGACCAGGAGACGGAGGAGTACGTCGTCTCGCTCGGGGACCTGACGTCGCGCGACGCGTCGTAGCCCGAGGCGACTCGGTCGATACGCACCGGGCAGGAGTCCCCGGGACGGGGCTCGCACCAGAGGGCGTGGGGGTCGTGCGGCACGGGGGCCATCCGGGAGGCCGAGCGTGCCGGGGACGAGGACGGTGTCCGCGGCCGGCCCCGACAGCCGTCACGCCCGGAGCGGGACGACGGCGACCGGGCACGACGCGCGGTGCAGCACGCCGTGCGTGGTCGACCCCAGACGCGCCACCCAGCTCCGCTGCCGGTGGCCGACGACGAGCAGCTCGGCGGTGGTCGCCGCGGTCAGCAGGGCGGTCGACGGCCGGTCCCGCACGACCACCTCGCGGAGTTCGACGTCGGGCGCCTCGTCCCGCCAGCCGGCGACGGCCTCCGCGAGGAGCCGCCGCTCCTCGTCCTCGACACCGGTCCAGTCGACCAGCGGCCCGAAGCCGCCGACGGCGGCCTCCAGCGTGACGTCGCGCCAGGCGTGCACGGCCGTCAGGCCGGTCGTGCGGGACGCGGCCTCCGCGACGGCGAACGCGAGCACCTCCTCGTCGCCCGGCCGTCCCTCCACGCCCGCGACCACCGAGTGGCGCCGGTCGGCGTCCCCGGGCTCGTCGGGCAGGGCGATCACCGGGCACCGCGCGTGCTGGACCACCGCGCCGGCGGTCGAGCCCAGCAGGAGGCCCGGGACCCCACCCAGGCCGCGCCGGCCGATCACCAGCAGGGCCGCCTCGGCCGAGAGGGCCAGCAGGCCGTCCACGGGGTGGTCGTCGACCACGGAGGCCGACACCTCGGTCATCCCGGTCGACCGCCGGACGGCGTCGGCCGCGGCCTCCACGAGGTGGGTGGCGCTGTCGTGGAACCGCGACCGGACCTCGGGGGCGCTCATCGGCCGCGGTTGACCGGCCGCCTGCCAGGGGGTCACGTGCACCAGGAGCAGCGGCAGGCCCCGGCGGTGGGCCGCGCCGGCGGCGTACACGGCGGCCCCGACCGACGACTCGGACCCGTCGACACCGGCGACGACCCGTCGGCCGGCGACGGTGGTCGGTCCGGTCACCGGGCACATCCCGTCGCGGCGGCGACGCCGACCGGCACGGCCCGGGCGTCACCGTCTGCCGTGCGCCGCGGGCCGACGCGCGGGAGGGTGCCGGTCCGCCCCCGGTCGGGGGGTCGTGGGCGGGTCCGGCGACCTCCGCGCGGCACCCGCGTGGCCGAGGTCCAGATCTGCGCTCGCATCGGTCGACTCCCTCGGTCATCGGCCAGGCAGGGCCCTGGCGCCGGATCCTGGGCGAGCCTCGCCGAACCGTGGCTGCTCCGGCTCCGGTCGAAGGCCGCGGGCGGTCGGGACCTCCGCCCTCGACGGGGCGGCCGCTGCCGTGCAGGGTGGGAGCGTCGATCGGGAGCAGCCCGGGGGCCACCGTGGCAGCGGCGGGGTCCTCGCGTCCGCCCCGCCCGGGAACGCGACGGGACCACGTGCGGCGGCGTCACCCATCGCGGCGGGACGGTGCGCGCCGGCGGGGGACCGCCACCGGGCAGGCCCGCGGTGCCCGGCGTCGTCGTACCGGACCGGCCGACCAGGTCGGTCTTCTGGCACGTCGCGGCCGGGAGTAGGTTCCCCGACGCCCGCGGCCGCGCAGCCGAGCAGGATGAGTGGGGACGACGTGGTGGCCCTGAACCCGCGCCTCGGCTCCCTGCGTGCCGTGGTCCACGTCGTGGTCGCCGTCCTGATCGGCATGCTGGTGGTCAGTGCCGTGGTCACCGGAGCGGCCCGTGCCACGGTGGCCGCCGCGCAACGGACGCTGTCCGACGAGGTCCTCCCCGCCCGGCAGGCCACCTCCGACCTGGTCACCGCCTACGTGAACCAGGAGACCGGTCACCGCGGCTTCCTGCTCACCGGTGACCCGGTGTTCCTCGAGCCGTACGACCAGGGCCGCGCCGCGGCCGACGGGCTGCAGTCGCGGCTGGCCGATCTCCTCTCGGACGACGCGGAGGGCCTCGCCCTCCTGGAGGACGTGCAGGCCGCCGGCGAGCGCTGGCAGCGGACCGTCGCCGAACCGGGGAACGCAGTCCGCGGTGCGGGTCCCCTGGCGGATGCGGAGGCCCGGTCCCTCGCCGTCGACGGCAAGGCGCAGTTCGACGCGCTGCGCGGGCGGGTCACCGCCCTCGAGGACCGCACCGTCGAACTGACCACGGCCCAGCTGGCCAGGATCCGGGGAGCCCAGTCGCTGGCGAACGTGATCGCGATCAGCGCGGCCGTCCTCGCCGTGGCCGTCGGGCTCGGTACGTGGCTGTTCCTCCGACGCCGCCTGACCCGGCCCCTGCAGCGACTGCTCACCGACGTCCGGGTCGTCGCCGACGGCGACTACGACCACCGCATCGACCGCCGCGGCCCGCAGGAGCTGTCCCTCCTCGCCGACGCCGTCGACCGCATGCGGGTCAGCGTCGTGGCGAGCGGCCGCGAGCGGGTGGCGGCCCAGCACGAGCTCACCCTCCGTCAGGAGCACGACCGCATGGCCGCCGACCTGCACGACCTGACCATCCAGCGGGTCTTCGGTCTGGGGTTGCGGCTGGCGTCCGCGGGTCTCCGGCACCCCCAGCTCGCTCCGGTGGCCGACCCCCTGATCGAGGAGACCGACCGGATCATCCGCGAGCTCCGGACGGTGATCTTCGAGTTGAGCCGACACGGGTCGGACTCCGGCGAGACACTGCGGGGCGCGACCATCGGCGTGGTCGAGGGCGGTGTGCGGGCACTCGGGTTCACGCCGTCGCTGGAGTTCTCCGGCCCCGTCGACACCCTCGTCCCCGACGAGACCGCCGTCGAGGTCCTCGCCGTGCTCCAGGAGTCGCTGAGCAACGTCGCGCGCCACGCCCGCGCCACCCGGGCCGACGTCAGCCTCCGGGTCCGGGACGGGTTGCTGGAGCTCACCGTCAGGGACGACGGCGTCGGCGTCGACTCGGCCTCACCACGCGGGAACGGTCTGACGAACCTGCACGCACGCGCACAGCGCCTGGGCGGCGAGGCGGGGGTCGGTCCCGGGCCGGACGGCCGCGGGACCGTCGTCACCTGGCGGGTGCCCGTCACCCGGCCGGAGGGCTGACCGCGGTCCACCGGCACGAGCCCGCGCCGGCGCCGACCACGCGCAGCGTCCCTGCAGCCCGGCCGCCGGCCGACGCTCCGCGGCACCGGCGCCCGCCGGCATGACCGACGCAGTCGTGCCGACGCCGCCCTCCGGGTGGGGCCGACGTCGCCGCCCCGCCGCGCATGTCCGGCGCTGCGGAGCCAGGCGCCGTGCCCGGGGTCGGGACGGTCCGACACGGTCACGGGGGTGGCCGCGGCGTCCGGCGCTGGTCCGGCCGGGGCGCCGGGAGCGGCGCGCGGGCCCATGCCGGGGAACCGCCGGGGGTCACTGCAGTGGCGTGCCGGCGCGCACGGCCCGGACGACGTCCTCGACCGCCTGGACCGAGCCGGCGGCGCCGCGCGCCTCGTCCAGCAGAGCTCCATGCCCGGCAGCTGCGTACCGGTGCGCGCTGTCGGTCGACAGCGCGGCCATGCGTTCCTGCGCGGCGAGCCAGGCCGGGTCGTCCTCGTTCCCGGCGGCGGTGACCACGACCAGCGGCGTGGCGCCGAGGGTGGTCAGCGCACGGGCCTGCCTGAGCAGGGCGGGCATCGTGGCGATCTCGTCGCGGACGTTGCGCCAGCCGCGGGGACCGGAGCTGAACACCCGTACCTGCCCGGCGGCCGGCTCGGGGAGGACGGACCAGTACGAGGTGGGGAGCAGCCGCCCGACACCGAGGCGGGCGAGGCTGGGCAGGACAGCCATCGCACTGGGGGGACCGCCGCCGACGCGGTAGGGGTCGGTGGCGTCCAGCAGGACCATCCCGGCGACCTGCTCGGGGTAGCGGGCGGCGTAGGTCATCGCGTGGTCCCCACCGATGGAGTGCCCGACCAGCACGTAGGGACCCCGCTCACCGGCGCTCTCGAGCAGGGTGTGCAGGTCGGCTGCGGCCTGGTGGCCGTCCTGCGGCTGCGGTCCGTCCTCGCTCCAGCCCTGCCCGGCCCGGTCGTAGGCGCAGACCCGGGCACTGCGCCCGACGCCCGGGGCGACGCGCGCCCAGTTGGCCGACGTCAGCCCCAGCCCGTTGAACAGCACCACGGTCGGGCCGCCGGAGCCGGTGCAGTCCAGGTGCAACCGGTAGCCGCCGACGTCGTGGGTCTGCCCGGGCATCGTGCGGCCAGGATCGTCGGAGGCCGGCCCGACGGTCTCCAGGGCGCCGCCGACCGCCGCGGCGGCGATGACCACCACGACGGGGTAGAGCAACCAGCGGCCACTGCCGGCGGCCAGGGCGCGGCGGAGCCGGATGCCCATCCAGACGGCCAGCGCCAGCAGCACCGGGGGCCACACCCATCCGGCGGCGGTCAGCCCCGGGTTGCCGGGGGCGACGACCAGGAGCCCGAGCCCCGTCGCGGCGAGGCCGGCGGCCGGCACCCGTGCCCACCGCTGCGGCTGGCTGGTCATCCGCGCCGACAGTGCCGCCAGCAGCGCCCAGCCGGCGGCGAACCCGAGCAGGGCCGACCCGGTGATCACGTGTTCGGGCGCACCGGCGAACACGACCAGGGGGAGTGCGGCGGCGAGCAACCCCCCGGTCAGCAGTGATCCGGCGACGATCCGGCGGACGGGGCCGGTGTGTGCCGGGGGTCCGACGGTGGGCCCGGTGGCTTCGGCGGTCGGGGCGGGAGCGGGCACGGGTGGGGTCTCCTGGTCGGGTTCGGTCGGTCCGGGACCGACGGTCGACGGTGCTCCCGCTGCTGGAACCGGCATGTGCGCCGGATCCGTCGCGGCCGGGTCAGGTCGGGAGCAGGTGCACGGTCAGCGCGACCGCGATCAGGGCGGCGGCGACCCAGTCGACCGTCGCGCAGAACGGCGGCCACCAGCGGGTGCCGGCCACGAAGCCGGTGCGGTGCTGCCACAGGTCCTTGCAGCCGTGTCCGGCCAGGCCGGCGACGACCAGCCAGGCCGAGCCGGTTCCGGCGGCGGCAGCGACCACGAAGACCGACGCGACGACCGTCTCGACGACCAGCACGTGCCGGCGCCCGTCGGCAACGGCGAAGCCGACGTAGACCGCGGCGATGAGGGTGAGGCCGAGGGCGTAGACGGTCGCCGGGTCCAGCCAGGAGAACGCCAGCGGCGAGGCGGCCTGCAGGACACCGAGGACGACACCCCAGACCAGCGGTGCGCGCAGACGACGGTGAGTGGAGCCGGACGAGGTGGCCGGCGCAGTGGGTGGCATGCGGTCTCCCGGCGGCTCCCGGTGGGCGAGGCCCGATCGGGCGTACTGGCGTTCCGGAGGGCGGACCTGCGTTCCGGGCACGGGACGACGATGGGGCCGGAGCCTCGAGTGCGCCAGGACGTGGGCTTGACGATCTCGGACATGCCGAGCCGTACAGTGCGGGGGTGGCTGCCCTCGACGTCGCGGTCGTCACGTTCCCGTCGGCGCAGATCCTGGACGTGACCGGCCCCCTCGAGGTCTTCTCCAGCGCCACCCACCTGCTGCCGTCGGCGGAGTACCGCACGCAGGTGGTGAGCACGTCGGGCGGTCCGGTGCTGGCCAGTTCGGGGCTGTCGTTCGGCACCACCGCGCTCTCCCGCGTCGTGGAGCCGGTCGACACGCTCGTGGTCGCCGGCGGGCGGGACATGGACCAGGCGCGCGCGGACGAGGACCTGCTGGCCCACGTCCGGCGGCTGGCAGGCAGCGCCCGACGGGTCACCTCGGTCTGCTCGGGGGCCTTCGTCCTCGCGGCCGCCGGGTTGCTGGACGGGCGACGGGCCACCACCCACTGGGCGGAGTGCCAGCTGCTCGCGACCGCGCACCCCGAGGTGTCGGTCGACGGCGACGCGATCTACGTGCGCGACGGCGACGTCTGGACCTCCGCCGGGGTGACGGCGGGCATCGACCTGGCGCTGGCCCTCGTCGCCGACGACCACGGCGCGCGGGCGGCGGCGGCGGTCGCCCGGCACCTAGTGGTCTACCTGCGGCGCTCCGGTGGGCAGGCGCAGTTCTCCACGCTGCTCGCCGCGCAGGCGGCGGAGAGCGAACCGGTACGGGAGCTGCTGGCGTGGCTGCCCGACCACCTCACCGCGGACCTCTCGGTGCCCGCCCTGGCCCGCCGCGTGCACCTGTCCGAGCGACAGTTCAGCCGGGTGTTCAAGGCCGAGGTCCGGGTGACGCCGAGCGAGCACGTGGAGCGGTTGCGGCTCGAGGCGGCCTGCCGGCTCCTCGAGACCACCGGCCACGCCGTCGACCACATCGCTCGCGTCTGCGGGTTCCAGACGCCGGAGACGATGAACCGCGCGTTCCGTCGTCGGTTGAACACCACCCCCGGAGACCACCGCCGGCACTTCGGCCACGTCGCCGTGCAGTAGCCCACCACCGCACCGGCGACGTCGGCCTCCGGCCGCTCACGGTGACCGCCGACGTGCGGCGGAGCGACCAGCACGGCGGCCGGAGCGCAGGCGAGGGCGCCGGGGGCGCCGGGTGCTCGACCGTTGTCTCCGGGGCCTCACCCCACCCCGCATCAGGACGTTGCTCGTGTCTCCGCCCGCGGATCCAGGGGCTTCCTGGTCGGGCCAGCGCATCGGAGCAGGCCCGATCCGACCGCTGTCCCGGCCGGTCCCGATCCGCGCTGTCCGCCCCCCGCCTCGGATGACACGATGCGGGCCATGGCCTCGCCAGGAACGCCGGCCGGCACGGGGGGCACGGCCTTCGTCCTCGGTGGCGGGGGAGTGCTCGGCGCGGCCGAGGTCGGGATGCTGCAGGCTCTGTTCGAGCACGGTGTGCGGCCCGACCTGGTCGTGGGCACGTCGGTGGGCGCGATCAACGGCGCGCTGGTCGCCGCCGACCCCGCGCCGGGCACCGTGGATCGATTGCGTGGCGTGTGGGAGGAGCTGTCCTCCCAGCGGATCTTCGCCGGGTCCGTGCTGGGCCGGGCGCGCACGCTGGTGCGGACCCGCACGCACCTGCACCCGCGTGAGCCACTGCGGGACCTGCTCACCGCGCATCTCCCGGTGCGCACCTTCGCCGAGCTGCGCGTGCCGTTCCAGTGCGTCGCGGCCAGCATCGAGCGGGCCGCCGAGCACTGGTTCACCGAGGGTGCGCTGGTCGAGGCGGTGCTCGCCTCGTGCGCCGTGCCCGGGCTGCTGCCGCCCGTGGAGCTCGACGGCGAGCACTACCTCGACGGCGGGCTGGTGCACAGCATCCCGGTCGGCCGGGCCGTCGCGCTCGGCGCCGACGTCGTCTTCGTGCTGCACGTCGGGCGGATCGACCGTCCGCTGAGCCCACCGACCGGACCGTGGGAGGTCGCCCAGGTCGCCTTCGAGATCGCGCGGCGGCACCGCTTCGCCGCGGACATGGCCGCCCTGCCACCCGACGTCACGGTGCACGTGCTGCCCTCGGGGGACCCGGCTCCGTCCGGGGCCGTCAGCCTGCGCTACCGGGACTTCTCCCGGGTGCAGGCCCGGATCGACCAGGCGTACCGCGCGACCCGTACCCACCTGGACCGGATCGGCGCGTCCCGGCACGGGGGAGCCTGAGGTGCTGCCGCCACGCCACGTCCGCCGGGTCACCGGTCCCCTCCTCGTCGCCGCGCTGCTGGCCGCGGTCGTCCTGGCGCCCGCGCTCGTGGCCGTGGCGGTGGTCGTCTCGGTCTTCCTGCCGGGCCGGCTGCGCGCGCTGCGGCTGCTGGCCTTCGCGCTGGTCTACCTGGCGCTGGAGGCGGCCGGGCTCGCGGTCGCGGCGGTCCTGTGGGTGCTCAGCGGCTTCGGCCGCCGGTTGCACACACCGCGGGCCCGGGCGGCGCACTACACCGTGCTGCGCCTGTTGCTCGACACGCTGATGCGGGTGGCGCAGCGGCTGTTCGCACTGCGGCTGGTCACCGACGGCACGTCCTGGTCGCCGCTGGACGACGGGGTGCCCGGTTCGACCAACGCCATGGTCGTCCTCTCCCGGCACGCCGGCCCGGGCGACTCGTTCCTGCTCGTGCACACGTTGATGAACCGCGACCACCTGCGCCAGCCGCGGATCGTGCTCAAGGACGTGCTGCAGGCGGACCCGCTGATCGACGTCTACCTCAACCGGCTGCCCAACCACTTCGTCTCGGCCGATCCGGCGGGGTCCAGCTCCGAGGAGGCGATCGCCGACCTGGCCCGTGACCTGGGTGAGGAGGACGCGCTGCTGATCTTCCCCGAGGGGGCGAACTTCACGGCGCGGCGCCGGATCCGGGCCATCGAGCGACTGCGCGACCGGGGGCTGCTCGCCGCGGTACGCCGGGCCGAGGAGATGCAGAACCTGCTGCCGCCGCGTCCGGGCGGGGTCATCGCGGCGCTGCACGCGGCCCCGCACGCCGACGTCGTGTTCGTCGCGCACACCGGACTGGAACACCTGAGCACGGTCCACGACCTGTGGCGGAACCTGCCCATGGACAAGACGCTGCACCTGCGCTGGTGGTTCATCCCGGCCGCCGAGGTGCCGCAGGACGAGACACAGCTGACCGACTGGCTGTACCGCTGGTGGGAGACGATCGACGCCTGGATCACCACCACCTCGGCAGCTCAGCGGGCGCAGGACGTACGTGGCAGCGGTGTGCCGGGGGTGCTCGGCGCGGGCAGCGGGCTCAGGAGCGAGCCGTCCTAGCGGGACGTCTGCGTCGCCGGTACGAGCCGGTGGCTGCTGGTGGGAGGGAGTGCCGCCAGGTCGTGCCGTGCGGCCCACCAGCCGGGTCGCAGTCCGTGGAGTGGAGCAGGTCGGCGGCGGCATGGAAGGCGAGGACCTCCGGATCGTGGGTGGATGCCGGCGGCGGCTCCAGTCCACGTCCGGAGGTCCTCCCCGAGGAAGATCGGTCGATCCGTGCCGTCACACGCTTCGACCGACGTCCCCGGGCAGTACCTAGAACGATCGCTTGGTCAGCCGCCAGACCTGCCCGTCGGTGCCCGGCGTACCGGTCCCGGTGCCGGGGGAGAGCGAGTTCACCGCCACGTACACGTTGCCGGGCTGGTCGACGACCACGCCCGCCGGCGACGGCACAGGCAGCGTGGCCCGTGCGCCGTTCTTGGGCACCAGCACCACCTGACCGGTCCGGTCGGCGCCGCCGCGCAGCTCGCTGACGTACAGGTTGCCTGCCTGGTCCTGTGCGGCACCGGTCACGCCGGTGAAACCGGTCCAGGTCTGCTGGATCGCCCCGTTCCGGCGGTCCAGCTCCCAGACCCGACCCGCATCGGGAACCAGCGACCCGAGGCCCGCGACGATGATGTCCCCGTCACGACTGAAAGTCAGCGATGTCGGGACCGGGTCGCAGAAGGAGCCGCCCTGGTTGGTCCGAGTGTCGCAGGCGCCACCGCTGATGTTGGGCAGGACGGCGAACACGCTGACCTCGCCGCGATCGTCGACGGCGAGGATGTCGTTGCCGGCGGCGTCGGCCACCAGCACCCGGTCGCCGAGGTCGAGCACCGCGTACGGGTTCGACTCGACACCCTGGCCGTCCGGGTCGTTCGCCGTCTCGAAGGCGCGGATGTCGGCGACCACTGCGGCCGGCTGCCCCGCCGCCGCGCGCAGCAGCTTGCCCTCCTGCTCCTCCGGCAGCCCAGCGATGTCGTCCGGGACGTCGACGTCCTTGGCGACGAAGATCCGGTCCAGGGACCGCGCGCTCGCCCCGTCGTTGCCCGTCGCGCCGATCCCGGACGGACCGGCCTCGGACAGCAGACCGGTCACCACGCGCTCCGCGGTGACCCCCTGGACCTTGCTCGGGCGCCGCACGATGCTGACCGCCCCGGTGGTGCCGACGCACACGAACTGCCCGCCCGCGACGGCACAGTCATCGCCGCCGGTTCCGGACTCCGCGATGACCAGCACCCCGTCAGCGGTCAAGTCCAGCTGCCGCGGGTTGTCCAGCTGCCGCGCCACCGGCACCGGAGCCAGCGGTGCAGCGACGGCCGGACTGATCAGCAGCGTCGGGATCGCCAGGCTGGCGGTGGCCGCTGCACACACGAGACGTTTCATCGTTCCCCTAGCAGGTCGAGGATCAGGGCCGTCGGTGCGGCCGATGAGGGAGCCGAACATTCGCAGGGCGCCCCGGGGCCGTCAACCACCACGTTCGTCATCCGCTCGGGAGAAACTGCTGGTGACACGTCCGTCGGCCCATGGCGGTCGGCTGCCGTTGCCAGCTGAGCACGTGCCGCTGTCGCGTCGGCATCGCCCGGTCCCGCGCCTCCTCGGCCCGTCGGAGGCTCGCCTCCCGAGTGCGGGACTGCCCCACGTGGGAGCCGGCGCAGTGTCCTCGGCTTGACGGATGTCCAGGGTCCGGACCCCATCTCGTCGAGCGATGCGGTGGACGCCGTCGAGTCCGTTCGTCCCCGTGGTGAACGCGCACCGGCGGGTGTTGGCTGGAGGCGTATGTCGGTCCCGCATCCCGGGAGGGGGCACCCCGTGAAGATGACCGGATCTGCGTCGTGGCAGCTCACCGAGACCGAGGGGGACCGGGCGCACGTCCTGCTCTACATCCGGGACGTCGCCGCACTCGAGGTGCCGACGGAGGTCGAGGCCCCGCCCCGCCTCGTCGGGCTGCCTCCGCAGGGGTCCCTGGTCCTGGACGATGACCGACGTCGGCGAGCCGGCCGGGAGTGGGCCGACTGGTGGCATGCGCTACTCGAGGTGGAGGGGCGGGAGCAGACAGGAACGGACGACGACGACTCGTCGTTCTGGGCTCGGGCCGAGGACCTGGGGCGGGTCTGGGACGCGCCGGAGTTCTGGTCGCTCGCCGACCAGCGGGCCTTGCGGGAGGCGACCCTGGCGCTCTACCCGGAGGCGCGTCGCTGGGTTGACGCCGGCCCGAGCAGCCCTTCCCGGCTCCGTGGTGGGGGCCACTTCCCGTGGGCGACGGTCAGGGACACCGCGGAGGAGGTCGCCGCCGAGCGCGGAGTGAGCCACGGAGAAGTGCGGGGCAGGGTGATGGTGCTCGACGTCGAGGGCCTGTGGTGGCGGCGGGTGGCCCCGGGGACGGTCCTCTGCTCGACCGCGGCTACCGAGGACTCGCCAACGGCGAGGACGATCCTGAGGGACGCCTTCGGGTCCGGCTCCGGCTGACCGCAGTGTCGGCTCGCGCAGGTGGTTGACGGCTTCGTCGCCGAGCCTCCGGCTGCGACGATCCGCGCGGCACGCCGCCGGAGAGCCGAACCGACGAATCCCCACGTAGGAGTGTCCGAGGGGGCGACACGGTACATACGCACACGCCTTCGCCCGTGACCGGCTGGCGTAGAACGGGACCGCGCGACGGGGCGCCGGACCCACGCGCGAGCGCGAGGCCGGCCCGCACTCCGGCTGTGGCACCGGCCCGCGACACCGCCCGGTGCGTTCTACGCTTCGCTCCCTGACCCAGGAGGACTCGTGCGCACGCTGCTCCGCAATTTTCGGAACTTCGCCTTCTCCGGCAGCCTCGTCGACCTGGCCGTCGGTCTGGCGATCGGGGTGGCCTTCGCGACGGTCGTCGAATCCCTGGTCGGCGACGTCATCCTGCCGCTCGTGGCGGCGATCTTCGGACAGCCCAATTTCGACGCGCTCGTGCTGACGGTGAACGGCGCGGGGATCCGCTACGGGTCCTTCCTGACCGCCTTGGTCTCGTTCCTGCTCCTCGCCCTCACGATCATGTTCCTGGTGCAGGCCATCCGGCGGGCCACCGGCCGCGAGACCGCCGGCGCGCAGGGGAACAGGGAGTGCGACCACTGCAAGAGCTTCGTCCCGGTCGACGCCACGGTCTGCATGTTCTGCACCCGGGACATCGATCCGATCGTCCGGAGTCCGAGGCGCGACTGATCCTCCATCCGTACTTTGACCGCTGCCAGCTGGTTGTCGGCCACGTGCTCGCCGGGGCCATCGACGACGTGGTCCCGACCTGGCTCTACGACCTGTTGTTGGCGCGCAAGGGCGTGCTCGCCGAGCGGCAGGGACTGGCGTGGCTGCTCGCTCGACAGGACCGCGGCGCCACGGCGGCGCTGCTCGATGAGGTGCGGCAGCTGCGCGCCGAGGCAGCGCACATCGACCTCGATGGCGCCGGCGCTGGCGCCATCACGCGAGCCCGCCGTCATTACGCCGAGGCGCTGGACCGGCTAGCGGCCGCCGAGGTCGAGCTGATGCGGCAACTCGGAGCCAGCGCCCAGCCGGCGGTGGTGCGGACCGCCGACGTGCAAGCGCGCGTCGACGCAGGGACGGGCGTGGTGGACCTGGTGGCCGGCCGGTGGCCGGACGGTGAGCAGCACTACGTCGCGATTCATGTGGCCGCCGACGGTCCGCTGCGCTTCGACGACCTCGGTCCGGCGGCGCCGCTCAACGACCAACTTAGCGCGCTGGTCGAGCAGCTCGCGACCCCGCCGCACCGGGCGATCGATCCGCCGGCGGCCAGCGGCCCGGTCGGGTGGGTGACGCTCACCGCACGGGTGCTGGCCGACCGCGTCGTCGTCGCTCCCACCGGGCTATGGGGGCGCGTCCCGATCGGCGCGATGCCAGACGAGCTCGGCCGGCCGCTGCTCGACCGGCACGAGGTTGACGTGGTGCCCAGCGTCCGCTGGTGGGTGCTGCGCGACGTCGCCGGCGACGGCAGCGCCGGGCCGCCGGTCGTGCTTGGCGACCCGGACTTCGATCTCGACGTGACGGAGGACGTGCCGTACTTCCTCTCCATGCGGCTGCCGCGGCTCCAGCACGCCGCGGAAGAGGCGCGCGCGGTTGCGGACGAGCTCGGTGTCGCACCGGTCCTCGGCCGTGACGTCACGCGTAGCCTGCTGCTCGGCGTGCACCGTCCGCGTGTGCTACACGTCGCCACCCACGGTTCGTTTCTCGATGCGATCCGCAGCATCGAGGAACAGTCTGAACCGCGCGTCACGCTGATGCGGTCGGTCGGTGGCCAGGTGGTCGTCGAGGACGCCGAGGAGGACTGGCGCTGGCTCGGCGAGGCTCCGCCGTCGCAAGCTCCCAGCGCTGTGGATGTGCATCGCAGTCGGGTGCGCTGGCTGCGCACAATGGGTCCAGCTGGCCAGCTGACCCGCTCGGCGCTGTTGCTCACCGGTTTCAACCGGTGGCTGGCGGGGCTTGACACATCGAACGAGGTCGGCACCGGCGTCGTGACTGCCTCAGAGCTCGCTCTGCTCGACCTGTCCGGGACCGAGTTGGTAGTGCTGTCGGCGTGCGAGACAGGCGTCGCTGCGGTCGACTTCGCCGACGGCACGATGCTCGGGCTGCGTACCGCCGCCCTCGCCGCCGGAGCGGCGCAATGTGTGAGCAGTCTCTGGGAAGTCGACGACGAGGCGACCACAGCCCTGATGAGATCGTTCTATGGCCGGCTGCGCTCCGGGTCATCCCCCGCGGCTGCGCTGCGAGCGGCGCAGCTCGATGTGCGCGAGCGGCGTCCCGAGCCGTACTACTGGGCCGGCTGGCTGGCCGAGGGCAGTGGAGCGGCGCGCTGAGCAGCGACGGTCCGCGCTGGCGCTGCGCCGAGAGCTGCAGGTGATCGACGTCGTCCATCCTGCGCACCGAGCGGGGTACTGATCAGCTGGCCCGTCCGCGACACGTGGGCCGCCCCGCGGTTGGTTGCCGCCCCGACCCCCGGCTGAGGGGCGGCACGGTCACCACACTGCCCGCGGTCGGTGGGGGCTGCTGGGAGTGCCTGCAGTGGCACCGCGCCGGCCGCATCGTCCCGTGGCCGGGCCTGCCCGAGAGGACGGCAAGCTGACGCCCGTTGGGTGCTCCCACCCCGCCTACATCAGCGGCTGGTCGACCTCGGCCAGGTCGCCCCAGCACTCCGCAGGCACCGCCCTGATGCTGCTCACCGCTGACCTCACCGGTACTCCCGTGGTGGGCTCACGCTTCGGCGATCTGCAGGTCCTCAGCCGGTACCGGCGCTAGCGCCCTGTGCGCCCGCGCTGGCAGGCCTGCTAGTGCCGTGACCACAAACCTTGCCGGTGGGTCGATGCTGGAGCATGGCCGAACGCGTGAAGGCGAGGCGCCTGTCTGACGAGGAAGGGCAGCGGCTGCTGCGGATCGTGCGCCGCGGTGAGCCGAAGGCGGCCAAGAGCGTGATCCGTTACCGCCGGGCGATGGTGGTGCTGGCCTCGGCCGGTGGAAACACCGTGCCGGCCATCGCCCGGCTGGTCGCCGCCGACGAGGACACCGTCCGCGAGGTGATTCACCGGTTCAACAAGCTCGGGATGAGATCGCTGGACCCTCGCTGGGCGGGTGGCCGTCCCCGCCGGATCAGCGCTGAGGACGAGGCCTTCCTCATCGAGACGGCCACCACCCGCCCGGGAAGGCTGGGCCAGCCGTTCACCCACTGGAGCCTGCGCAAGCTGGTCGGCTACCTGCTCGACAACCCGCGGCGGATCGTGCGCATCGGCCGGGAGCGGGCCCGCCGGCTGCTGGCCGCCCACGAGATCACCTTCCAGCGCACCAAGACGTGGAAGGAGTCCCCCGATCCCGAGCGGGAGGCCAACTGGCCCGCATCGAGACCGTCCTCGAGCGGTATCCGGACCGGACCTTCGCCTTCGACGAGTTCGGTCCGCTGACCATCCAGCCGGTCTCCGGGGTCGGGTGGGCGCCGAAAGGCAGACCGGCCCGGCTGCCGGCGAACTATCACAAGACCGCCGGGGTGCGGTACTTCCACGGTTGCTACTCAATTGGCGAGGACCGGCTGTGGGGCGTGGTCCGCGCCCACAAGCGCGCGGCGAACACCCTCGCCGGGCTGCGCTCGATCCGCGCCGCTCGGCCCGACGGCGACCCGATCTACGTGATCTTGGACAACCTGTCGGCGCACAAGGGCCCGAAATCTGCGCCTGGGCAGCCCGGCACGCCGTGGAACTGGATTTCACCCCGATCTACGCCTCCTGGGCCGACCCGATCGAGCCGCACTTCGGGTCGCTGCGCTCCTTCGTGATCGCCGGCTCCGACCATCCCAACCACGTGGTGCTCACCCGCGCTCTGCATGAGCATCTGCGCTGGCGTAACGCCCACGCCCGCCATCCCGACGTGCTCGCCGCCCAACGCCGTGAACGCGCCCGAGTCCGCGGCGAGCGCCACCGGGGCTGGGGCCAGCCCCGGCAGCGAACCGCAGCCTGATCACAGCGCTGTCATTCGCCATTCCGGCGAACGTTCGTGGTCAGGGCACTAGCGAGCCGGCCGAGGTCTCGAGCTTCCTGTAACTAGTACGTGATGTCGTGACCACAGGGACTGTCCGACCCTCCCGATACCCTGCGGACACCGACGAGCGGGGACCTAGGCGTGGCGCTGAGCAGGGAAGTCCAGGACGGTATCGACGGAGTGCTGGCCCCGGAGTGGGTCGAGCGCACAGGCAGGGTGGTGCCGTAGGCTGAGGACATCACCTTGCGCGACGGTGCGGTGAGGTTGAAAGCCACCTACCTGTACGCCGACATGGCCGACAGCACGGGTCTGGCGCAGAGCTACTACGACTGGGCCGTCGCCAAGGTCATCCGCTGCTACCTGAACGCTGCCACCCGGTTGATCCGAGCCCGCGGCGGTGCCATCCGGTCCTTCGACGGCGACCGGGTCATGGGGATCTTCGTCGGACCCAACGCCGACGACCTCGCCGTTCAGGCGGCCATGAACATCCACTGGGCCGTGCGGTCGGTGATCCAGCCGAAGCTGCAGGCCAAGTGGGACAGCTTCAAGTGGACGATGGACCACGGCATTGGCATCGACTCAGGCGAGGCCCTGCTCGTGCGTGGCGGTGTTTTCGGCGACAACGACCTGATCTCCATCGGCAGCGCACCCAACATCGCGGCCAAGCTCAGCGAGGAGCGCGTCTACCAGAAGTACCTGTTCGTCAGCGAGACCGTCCACAACTCGCTTATCGACGCGACCCGCTATGCCGAGGGTGTCAACATGTGGCAGCAGATGGGCGTGAAGAGCTACGGCGGCAAGTACATCAGGACCTACGCCTCCAACTACTGGTGGGAGCCCTGATGTCCCACGACCCGATCCAGCACGGCTGGATGGTTCACCAGGCCGTCCAGACCTGGACCAGCCAGTCGGAGACGAAGGCCAGCTTCATCCTCCGTATCGAGGCGGCGCTGTTCGTCTTCTTCGGTGAGCGGGCGGTCAACCCGGGCGAGGACGTCGAGAAGGAGATCATCGACCGGGTGCCGGTGCTCGTGATCTTCTCGCTCGGCCTGGTCTGTCTCTTCGCCGCGCTCGGCTTCGTCGTCCTCGTAGTGATGCCCCGGCTGCGGGAGAAGTTCCTGGCACGAGAGCGGCACGATCACGGGATCTTCTTCGGACACCTCAAGGGACTAGAAGAGGACCGCATCAAGGAGCTGCTGACCGGAGCGACGGTGCTCGACCAGCTGGCCCACCAGCTCAAGGTCGCCAGCGCCATCGCCTGGACGAAGCACAAGCGACTGCAGGTCTCCATGGTCTTCGGCGTGGCCGGCATCTCCTGCGTCGTCCTGGCCTACGCCCTCACCGTCTTCACATGAGAAAGCCGCCGGTCATGGCGTGGGTGGGCAATTACAAGTGCCTTCCGCGTCCGCAAGAGGGCCGGCCCAGAATCATTGGACGACCCATTCGGGAGGTAGCGCGGCGGCTGGCCTATCCGTCACAACGATTCTCGTCACCGGACAAGCAAAAAGTCGCCCAAGGCGCGTGCGATGTGGACCTAGCCCCTCGATCTTGAGATCGGGGGGCCACGGGGCCCGCCCGCGGCCGTCGGCTGCCCCCTACCATGAACTGCCCGGAATCCCCACGGAGAGGAACCGATGTCGACCTTCTCGGACAAACTCACCAAGTCAATGTCGACGTTGATGACGACCGCCTGGGATGAGGAGGAGAGTGACGAGGTCCCAAAGACGGCTGATGTCAAGCTCGCCGACGGAGCAGTTCGCGTGCAGGCGGCGTATCTCTACGCTGATCTGGCGGAGTCGACGCTTCTGCAAAAACGTTACAAGGATACCTTCGCCGCGAAGGTCATTCGAATGTTTCTCAACGGATCGAGCCAGGTTATTCGAGAGAATCACGGTCGAATAAAGAGCTTCGATGGCGACCGTGTCATGGGGGTGTTCACCGGCGGAAGTACGTGCAACAACGCCGCCAATGCAGCATTGAAGATCAACTGGCTGGTCAGTGAGTGCATCAACCCCATCGTCACCAAGCGGCTAGACGACACCAAAACTGACGCAAAGTGGACCGTGAGCCATGGAGTCGGCGTCGATGTCGGCGAGGCCTTCATTTCTCGTGCTGGTGTGCGCAACTCTGCAGGGGAGGCAACGCACAATGACCTGATCTCTGTGGGTCGCGCTCCTAATGTTGCAGCCAAGTTGAGTGCGCTTCGCGACCTAGGGAAAGGCCCTTCAATCATCACGTCCGACGTATACGGTTACCTCGCGGAGTCGCAGAAACTGGGGGGCAAGGATAAGGATTCAATGTGGACTGGTCCACACTTGCAGTCGGTTGGCCCCTACACGTTGAGTCTGTATGCCAGCACCTGGTGGAGGCGGCCATGACCAAGAACCGGTCTCAGGTCCTGTCTCACCGTGCTTCATCGCAGGGCTGTCCACTCGTGGCGAGGTTATGACTTCTACGACCTCGTGGCGGCTGCGGCACCGAGCCACCTGCCGGCGGGGTGCCGCCAAACGGCGACCTGTCCCAAGCTGTTGTCATAGCGGTCGACTGCGCGCCCGGCGGGCGCCGAGCCGTTGAAGCACGGAGGGCGCGAGCAGCATCTGCCGGAGATGACGTTCGGCCGCCGGCTCAAGGATGGGTCTGCTGTCAGCGGGGACCGTCGTCCTTGAAGCGCAATGGTGCCTCCCGCTAGCCCCGACGCTCCGCGCTCTAGGTGTAGTGCCCCGGCAGGTTGTTGACGGGGATGCGGCTGATCGGGGGTCGGCCTCCGAGCGCGGTGTGGGCGCTCCGAGCGCGGTGTGGGCGCGGTGATGGTTGTAGGTGTGCAGCCAGACGGGCAAGGCATCCGCGCGTTCCTGGCCTGAGCCGAAGGGCTGGGCGTAGGCCCATTCGGTGAGCAGGGTGCGGTTGAGCCGTTCGACTTTGCCGTTGGTCTGCGGTCGATAGGGCCGGGTGCGCTTGTGGCTGATCCCGGCGGCGGCCAGGTGCTCGCGCCAGTGCCGGGAGCGATAGCAGGCCCCGTTGTCGGTCAGCACCCGTTCGACGGTGACTCCGTGCGCGGCGAGGAACGCCTGCGCTCGGGCCCAGAACGCCACTGCGGTGGCGGCCTGCTCGTCGGGCAGCACCTCGCTGTAGGCCAGCCGGGAGTGGTCGTCGACGGCGGTGTGCACGAACTCGTGGCCGATCCGCTCGCCTCGGTTGCGGGCGGCTTTGGCCCGCAGCTCGCTGTCGCTGCCACGGCCGTGCACCCGCCAGCCGCCGCCGTGGCGCAGTCGGCCGAGTTTCTTGATGTCGACGTGCACCAGTTCGCCGGGGCGGTCGTGTTCGTAGCGCACCGGGGTGCCGGTCGGGCGGTCCAGCCAGGCCAGCCGCGGCATGCCGTGCCGGGAGAGAATCCGGTGCACCGTCGACGGCGCCAGGCCGAGGATGCCGGCGATCCGCGCCGGTCCCAGCCGCCGCTCCCGGCGCAGGGCCAGCACTCGCTGCTCGACGTCCTCGACGGTCTTCGTCGGGCTACTGCGCGGCCGGCTCGAGCGGTTGCCCAGACCCGCCGGGCCCTCCTCGCGCCAGCGGCGCCACCATTTGTAGCCGGTCGCCCGGCTGACCCCGAGCTCGGCAGCGACATGCGCCACCGGCCGACCCGACATGACCCGCTGCACGAGCAACCAGCGTCCGTAGACGGACAGCTGCGGCCTAACCTCCAAGACGAGACCTCCGGCGTGGTGAGTCCTAGACACACCCACTACGTCCGGAGGTCTCCTTCTTGATCAACCCGCCACGCCGTCAACAACGTCCGTGGGCACTACACCTAGGGCTGATCGTCGCCGCGCTTCTGACGACCCGCTAGACCGCAATGCGCCCTGTTCGGGACGATTCGCCACCGGGTCCGGTGGGACTTCTGACCGAACGGTCACGACGATCATGCTCAACAAAGACGGCGCGTGGCCCTCAGCGATGCGTTCCGCAGTTGCGCGGGAGGGGCGAATCCCGATCGCAGGTCTAAGTGACGCGCTGCCGTCTGCACAACGTCCGGACGGCGATGCGGCGCGGGTCGCGCTCACGCCCGTCAACAGGCGGGGCGCGGTGTGGATCCGGCACCTGGTCGTGGGCGCTGACCCGATTCGAGGCGCCACCCATCCGCGCCGTTGACTTCAGCCAGCCGGGGGAGTGCACTCACCCACTGTCACGGGAAACAATGTGTCTCTCCTCGGTCGACGGTCATGACCTGCCCGTCTACCGCACGCACCTTGACGCTGCGTGACTAGCTCATGTGAAGGGTGGCCGTGACCGACGACCGTAGCGCTGCGCTCCTCGTTCGGGTCTGGCTCGAGGAGGGGGATCAGTTCCGAGCCAGGCTCACCGCCGTGGGGCTGGACGCGGCGGAAGCCGAGCAGGCCGTCAGTCTCGCCGCTTCTCCGAGTGACGTTGTCGAAGCCGTGCGTAACTGGCTCAACCAGTTCCTTGATTACGGAACCACAACGGATTGACGCCGGGAGCGGAATGCCCCCAGCATCCCGAATTCAAGGCACCTCATCGTCCGCACGTCGTCTGGAGGTGCCCGAGGGGGGTGCCCCACGTGACTGTCGTCCCGGCCCCGCGGGTCACACTGCTCGACGGGTTCTCCGTCGATCTCGGGGAAAGAACACCGCTGGGACCGCTCGAGGGCCTTCCGCCGGGCGCGCAACGCCTGGTCGCTCACCTCTGTCTGTCGAGGCGATCACCGAGGTCGGCCGTCGCCGGGCAACTGTGGCCGGACGTGCCGGAGGACCACGCCCACGGCAGTCTCCGCTCGGCCCTGTGGCGGCTGCACAAGGTGGTTCCCGGACTGGTGGAGGTCTCCGGCAGCGCGTTGTCACTGGCGGCCGGTGTCCGTGTCGACGTGCGTGAGCTCGGCGACTGGGCCGAGCGGGTCCGGGATCCGGAGCGCGGCCTGGACGAGGTCGAGGTCCCCGATGTCGGCCTACGCGGCGAGCTCCTGCCCGGCTGGTACGACGACTGGGTGCTGCTCGAGCGGGAACGCCTGCGCCAGGTACGCATGCACGCCCTCGAACTGGTTGCGGCACGACTGGCGGCGGCCGGGCGCTACGGCGATGCGCTCCGGGCCGCCTACGCAGCGGTCCGTGCCGAGCCCCTCCGGGAGAGTGCGCACCGCACCGTGGTGCGAGTGCACGTTGCGGAGGGGAACCTGATCGAGGCGCTGCGGGCCTACGACCAGTTCCGCGTGCTCCTGGCCGACGAGCTCGGTGTCTCGCCCAGCGAGGAGATGGCCCGGCTTGTGCGGGGTCTCTGCCCATCGAGGGGCCGCTTCGGTGCATCCCCTTTGGCCGTGACGCCGCGGTGACGCGGGCGTGACACCGCTTACCTAACGTCATCCGGGACCGCGGCTGGAGTCCTCAAGACACATCCCGCCGGAGGGACCGAGATGAGCGGACCTGGCGCGAGCTCGCCGCTCCGGGGACCCGCGGGTCCACAGCTCAGGTGGCGGGCCAGCCCCGTCGCCCTCGCGCTCGAGGCCAGCCGCCGAGCTGCTGCCGGGGAGTCGCCTGGGGCCTTCTGCGCCGAGGTCGGCCGGCGCATGCTGTTGGCCCAGCTGCAGTTCGGCGAGTGGGTCCTGCGACGCGTGGAGACGATCGCCTTCCAGGACGAACGGAACGTCGCCCGAAAAATGACCGTCAATCTCCGAGTCCGAGACGACGCGCCGGTGTTCGTCGACGACTCGAACGTCGAGTACTGGCTGCTACCCCTGACGCTCATGCGTCGGCGCACCCTGGTCGACTTCCACGTCCAGACCGAGGACGGCCAACCGGTCACGATGCCCGGCTTGCGCCTGGCCCAGCAGCTCGACCAGGCTGTGCTCCTCGCTGCTGCGGCCACCGCCGCCCGCGAGCCCGCCGCGGTGGCTGGAGACGACGCCGCGATCGTCACCTCGTTTATCCAGGAGCTGGTCGTCGGCCGACGGGAGGAGGTCCGTCGGTGCTGGGAGCGGTTCCGGCGGGTCGACCCGGCTGGGGAAGGGGCACTGGAAGCGCTCCGGGCATCAACCGTTTTTTCTCCGCCGCCCGGAAGCTGCGCAACTCCTTCACGCTCTACGCCTTTCTGCCCGTCGAGGCCGGTCGGCACCGGCTCCTCCACGTGTCCTTCGTCGAGCCGATCCGCTGGATCTACCAGCGCCCGGAACTGATCCCGCCGGCGCAGGAGTCCCAGGCGTGGGAGTACCGGGCCAACCAACGGGTTCCCCTCCGGTACCGCTGGGACCGCATGGCTGCGGCGCTGGGGTGGGCGTCGACCCGAGTCCGCTTCCAGGTCCCCTCCGCCGAGCGGGCGGCCAGCTACCACGTGGAGATCACCGCACCACCCGGCGTCCGCATCGGCCGAGCAACCCTATTGGCCGGTCGCCCCAACGAACCAACGCACCGCCTGACCGCCGACCACGAGGAGAACGACACGCTGACCATCGGACTCCACGGTGTGGAGATCCCGCGCGGGTCCTTGTGCCGTGCGCAGGTCGATCTCCGGGTGCAGTCCGCGGGGTGGCTGGCGACCATGGCCATCGCCGGCCTCGCCGTCTGCGCCGTCCTGGCCTCCGCCGCGTGGCACCTGGCTCGTCAGGAGCAGCCGGGTGAGGACCAGGCCAACAACATGGTCGTCCTCCTCCTGACGACCGCGGCGGCTGCGGCCACCCTCGTCGCCCATCGTGAATCGGGCGGCGTCGCGTCCCGCCTCGTCGTCGGGGTCCGCACGGTGGCCGCCATGTGCATCGCCCTGCCGGTGCTGGCGGCCGGATTCATCTCGTACACCGAGAAGCAGCCCGGCGAGCGGCCCGAGCCGTCGACGTACCCCGCGCTGTTGTCGCTCACCGTCGCGGCGGCCGTGCTCTCCCTGGACTTGGTGGTGGTGTGGTTGCTCTCGCGCCGCGTAGAGCGGACCGGTCGTCCCCGGTCGCCGTGGGACATGACCGCCGATCCACCGCGACGCCGATGGTTCCGCGGCCCCCCGCCCGCCCTCCAAGGGCAGCCGCCGGACGACCGGCACCTGCTGGACGCCATCAGGGCACACCGCTTCGATCGGCCGGCCATCAGCATCCGATCGTCGGAGGCGTGGCACGAGTACTACGACGTCACCGACAGCAGTCACGCCTCGGCGGTCGCCCGCCTGAAGGCGCTCCGCGACACCTCCGGCGCGACGCCGGCCTTCACGTGCAGGGCCCCGACACAGTGCCCGCGGCGGGAGACCGGCGCCTGCCTGGTAACGACTGGGGACGGAGCCCGGTGGCACGGCCTGCGGCGAGGCGGATCCCACCGGTAGGGCAGGAGGCACGTGCATGTCGTCACCGCGGCAAGCCGTCGTCGTCATCCACGGCATGGGAGAGCAGCGACCGATGAGCACCCTTCGGGGTTGCGCCGATGCTGCCGTCCCCGCGCGGCGCGATGACCGGCCGCGGTACTGGAGCAAACCGGACGAGCTGTCCTCGTCGTACGACCTGCGCCGCTACGTCGTCGCGTCCACCACGACGCGACCTGTCACCGACCTGTACGAGTTCTACTGGGCCGACAAGATGGCCGGCAACAGGCTCAAGGACCTGCTCCCGCTGGTACGAGCCCTGATGTGGCGCTTGCCGTGGCGGATCCGTGGCAGCGTCCGGTGGTTCTGGGCGCTGGGTTGGCTGCTTGTCGCGGCTGTCGTTGCCGTCGTCGTGATGACGGTCGTCCAGCGTGGTCCGCTCGCCCTGCGAGGGTGGGCCGGCGCATGTCCCCGCCGGACTCGGCGAAGATGCGCTCCACGACGGGTGGGTGTTCCAGCGCGGAGAACAGCGCGAGCAGGTCGCCCAGGGACTCGTGCAGCGCTGCGGCGTCCAGCTCCGAGGAGTACAGGAACAACGACCGGAAGGAGTCGAAGACGGCGTGGCCGAGTTAGTGCGCGACGATGTCGTGGGAGAGACAGGTCCACACCGTCGCCGCTCGGATGGGGGACCGGAAGTAGCCGAAGTTCAGCGACGGGGACCTCCCGTCGTAGTAGGCATTTGCCCCCTCGAAGGCGTGTGGCCGGATCACCAGGGGACCTCCGTGGCGCCAGCGGATCTGCCGGCCCAGTGAGTCCTCGACGGCCCGGAGGTGTGGCCGGCGACGGCGAAGGCGTTCACCTGGTGGAACTGTGCGTTCTCGAGGATCGGACGCTCCGTGCGGCCCTCGTTGAACTTGCCGTACGTCAAGGTCAGTCCGGGGTCCGCCCAGTCCCCGGACTCGAAGACGGGGTTGTCGTACTGGTCGGTGTCACGCACCACGAACTTGCTGGACCCCGTGCCGAGCAGATAGTCGGTGTCCAGCGGGAACGGCCAGTCCTCGTGCAGGTACTCGCCGTCGGCGTCCCTGATGGAGGGGTCCTGCAGCAGCATGGCCATCGGCTTGGTGGCCTTGTATTCAGTCATCCCGTGCCCTCCTTGGCTGGACATCAGTGGTGGGTGAGCCGTCGCTCAGCACGCACGGTGCTCGCCGAGTCGTCACCCCGCGTCAATCCGGCGTCACGGTGGACCAGGGTGCGGGTCCTCCTGAACCAACGTCGGCCCCCCGGGTGCGGGGCACTGAGATCGGAGCTGGTCGGCGAGGTGTCGACGGCCGGGATGGTCATTGGGCGGGGGGACGACAGGAACGGGCGTGCGGCGACGATCGTCAGCGCAGTCTGATCTCCGCGACGAGCTGTCCGTGGTCGGAGGCGACACGAGCGGAACGGTCGTCGCTGAGTTGGCTGTCGACGAGGTGGTCGTTGAAGTACCGAAGGTTGATCACGTCCCCGATGCGTTGCGGGTTCCGGTCGTGGAACTCCTGACTGACGAGGATGTGATCGAGGTTCTCGTACCGTCCGTTGAAGATGTGCGTGTAGCTGACGTCGCGTCCGACCTGTTGAGCGTTGAGCTCGTACGTCGAGTAGAGGAGCCGGTCGACGTAGCCCTTGCGGTCGCCGGCCGACTTCGGCCAGGACCTGGACGGGGCGTCACCCATAACGATGTCCGTGGACACCGCTCGCGCCGCGTCGTTCAGGTCCCCGAGCACGATCACCGGTTCGGCGTTGCCCATGATTTCGTCGAGGACGAGGAACCGCAGGGCGACCGCCTCGGCAGCACGACGGATGAGCGCTCGTGCCTTGCCGAGGGCCTCCTCGCGGGGATCGTGTTCCGGTGCCTGTGGATCCCGGATCGGCCGTTTGGACTTCAGGTGGACGACGAACACCGTCGTCGTCGTCCCCTTCGCCGAGTCCAACACCAGGCGGGCGCGGACGACCGGGCGGCTGAACGTCCCCACGGGCAGAGTGACGCCGTCGACCGTCGCGTGCACACCTGCGGGGAAGTCGACGACGGTCGAGATCGGTCCGTCCAGCGACAGCCGGCTGGCCAGGCCCAGTCGTGGGCCACTGACCCCGTCCGCGCCCGGGGCCACCACCGTGGCGCCGTCGAAGGACTTCGAGCGGTCACACACGTCGCGCAGCGCCTCCTCGTGGAACACCTCCTGGAATCCGACGACATCCGCCTGCATCTGGCGCAGCTGGGTGGCTGTCCAGTTGGCTTTCTGGTCGTACTCGTCCTGGGAGTACGGCTCCTCGTTGGCGTAGAAGCGCTCTCCGGGTCGCGCGAGATTCATCGCGTTGAAGGTGGCGACCTCGACGTTCACGTCGATACCTCCGTGGAGCTCCCCCGAGCGGCGACGGGGCCAGTGACGGTAGGGCAACCCGTGTCACCCGGCCGTCACGTCGTCGTGCGGCCGCCGCCGGCTCCACGCCGTGGGATGGAGCCCGTCACGACGCCATCCGTTCGTTATCACGGCACTGCGGAGGTCTTTGCTCCCTCTGGTCGCGGCGGTGCGTGTCCTCGAGTCCCGCGTGCCTTCGCCGACGAGGCCGCTGGCCTTCGACGCGATGGATGGTGCGGCTGGTCGCCCCTCCCTGTCGGGTGCGCTCCGTAGGCACCTTGACCGGATGTGCCCCGGCGCGCGTGACGCCGGTGTGACGGCGCTCGCCTAGCGTCGTCCGGACGTGGCCGATGGCCCCGTCAGCACGCCGCGCAGCTCGTCCCCATCGGCCGTGGCGGCAGCCCGTCGGTGCACCGAGCCTCGGTAACGATCGCGGCCCGGTATGGGAGGGGGCGTCCATGGCCGTGGGAACCTCGCCCCGGTCAGCGAATCCGCCGCTGCGGTGGCGGCGAAGCGCTCGCCGGCTCACCCCCGGGCAGGCCGCGCTACTGCGCGAGGCGTTCACCGCGACGATGGCCATCGGCGACGAGCGGGGTTACAACTACTTCGCCGGTCTGCACGGCCTCCCTCGGCCCATGGACTGCACCGTGGCGCACGGGCGACCGTTCTTCCTCCCTTGGCACCGCGCCTACCTTTACTTCTTCGAGCGTGCGCTGCGCGACCAGGTCCCGGACGCCATGCTGCCGTGGTGGGACTGGCGGACGCCGACGATCCCCGCGATCTTCGCCGTTGAGCAGGATCCCGAGGGCCGGACGAACCCGCTCTTCTCGGCGCGCGTGGATCCCGTGGCGCTCCGGCAGGGCGCTGATGCCCGGCCGCCGATCCGTGCGGGGGAGTGGACGGAGCGGGATCCCGGAGCACCCGGCACGCCTCCCCTTCCCACGGCCCAGGACGTGCAGGTGGCTCTCGAGCAGACCGACTACTGGTCCTTCACCCAGGTGATGGACGAGCTGCACAACCGGGTGCACCTGTGGACCGGTGGTCGGTTCGGGCACATGCGGCTCGTCGAGTTCTCCAGTTTCGACCCGGTCTTCTGGGCACATCACGCGATGGTCGACCGGCTCTGGCGGCTGTGGCAGTTGAGTCATCCCGGCGGTCGGCCACCGGCGTCGATCCTGCGTACAGCACTGCCGCCGTTCCCGATGACCGTCGAGCAGACACTGGACACGACCGCACTCGGATACGACTACGCCGTGTCGACCAGCTCGGCACCGAACACCTGAAGAAGGCCATGGAGATCTACACATCGCCACCGCTCGACCTCGTCGTCCCGAGCACCGCAGCAGCGGCGGAGAGGCCCTCCTTCGACCGGGCGGATCTGATCTTCCACGAGGTCGACCACTCCGGCCCGTCGTTCACCGCACGGGTGTATGTCGACAACCCGGAGGCGAACGCCGACACCCCGACGACCGCCGAGGCCGGCTACGCCGGCTGTTTCACCATCTTCGGGCACGGCGGTTGCGTGGGCACCGACGACGGCCACTGCAACCCCAAGGCCAGGACCGTCGACGAGTTCGACATGCGCATGCCGCACCCGCTGCTCCCGCAAACCAAGGTCGTGACCATCACCGAGGCGCTGCGCCGGTTGGGGCCGGTCAGCCAGGTGACGGTCACGGTGGTGCCCGTCGTGCCCGGTCAATCGGCCCCCGAGCTCACGGACGCCCTGGAGTTCGGCACCGTGCGGCTGGCCACATACCGGCACGACAGCCGCCTGGAGGACGACGTGGAAGAGGACGAGGCGTCGGCCATCTAACTCCCGTGCGGTGACTCTCCGGTGACGGCGGCCCGGAAGGCTGGTCCGAGGGAAAGAACCTCGTCCGCCTGCGCCACGGCGGGCAGCCCCGGTCGCGCACGAGGGGATGCCACCATGTCCACCTACGGAGGAGACCGGCCGAGCTACGGAGGCGATCGGTCGGACCCGGGGCAGGGCAGCTCCGGCTACGGGGCCGAGGGCCCCGGCCCTGGTGCGGGCAGCTCGGGGCACGGTGGTGGGGAGCCGCCCTACGGACCCGGCGGTCCTCCGGCCACGCCACCGGGACGCCGACGTCCGTCCTGGCTGCTCATCCCGCTGGTGCTGATCGCCCTCGTCGCGCTTGCCGGGCTGTTCCTGCCACCCCCTGAGGGGGGCGGCAGGAACGCCGGCGAGACGTCTGGGGTCACCGGGCCCTCGGGTCCCCCGGGCCCGCCAGGATCCTCCGGCGTCGCGGGACCCAGCGGACCGAGCGGCCCGCCCGGCCCCAGCGGCCCGCCGGGGCCGAGCGGACCCAGCGGCCCGCCCGGGCCCGCCGGGCCCGCCGGCGGGGCCGGCACCGGCAGTGCCTCGAACCCGGGCGGCACGCCCGCGTCCGTCACTCCCGTCGGTGCACCGGACACCGGAGGGGGCGGCACGTCCTCGTCCGCAGGCGTCGTCCTCGTCGCGGCCGGGGTAGCCGCCCTGGTCGGCGCGGCGTTCCTGGCCGGCTGCGTGGCGCGGCGCCGAGAGGACGAGAGCGTCGCGCACGGATCCCCGCAGCCCGGCCCGAGAGGCCCGTGACCGGCCGCCCCCATCGCTGCCCTCTCGGCAGCTGGCGGCACCCGTCACCGACGCCGCGCCGCTGGGCTGGCTGGGCCGGCGCCATCCTGGGCGCAGCGGGCCTGGTGCTGCTCCTGTTCGGTCTCTTCGTCTCGCCGGAGGCCGCGCCTGCCCGCGCCCCGGTCCTGGACGCCGACGGCTCCCAAGACCCGACCAGCGACCCGGTCGCGGTCGCCGGTGGGACGCACGCCGCGACCCCGGGCCCGGACCAGCCGCGGTCCGAACCCGTCCACCTCGACATCCCACGCATCGGGGTGCACACGGACGTGGTCCCTGTCGGCCTGAACCCGGACGGCACCGTCGGCGTCCCACCCCTGGACACGGCAGCCCCGGCCGCCTGGTACCGGCATCTCGCCTCGCCGGGGGACCCCGGAGCCGCCGTTCTCCTGGGGCACGTCGACACCTACCGCGGACCCGCGGTGTTCTACCGGGTCCACGAGCTGCGACCTGGTGACGCCATCCACGTGAAGCGTTCCGACGGCCGTGGCGTCGACTTCGCCGTCGACTCGGTGCGCACCTACCCGAAGACGGAGTTCCCGACCCAGGCCGTCTACGGTCCGTCCGCTGAACCGGTGTTGCGGCTGGTGACCTGCGGCGGGACGTTCGACGAAGAGGGCCGGAGCTACTTGAGCAACGTGGTGGTCTTCGCGTCCCTCGTCGCCCTGGCTCCCGGGGCGACGGGCGGCCGCGCCCAGTGACAGGTGGGTGACGAGAGGTCGGGACGCTGACCCGGTGGCAGTGTGGACGAGCCCGGCCTCGGACAGCAGCGGCTGTAGGTCGTCGCCTCGGCGGGAGGTCGGAGTCCGGAGCTGCGCTCAGCGCTGTTCGGCAGGGACGACGACGGCCGGCGCGCTCGGGGCCGCGCCCGGGGGAGATAGTCGGCCATGAGTCCGACCGGGTCGGGCGGGCGCCGGCCCCACCCTCGCCGTGGTCTGCGTCCCGGCGGAGTGCCGGGTGACGTCGAGCGGGCGCCCGGTCGCCCGGGACGGGGCGAGCTGCGCCGCCCTGACCTCTCACCAGCGCCTGGGCCGGCGCCCGCCCGCACCGGCGTCTGCTACATCCGCGTGCAGGTCCAGAGTACGGGGGTCTGGTACCGGGTCGTGACGACCCCAGACGTGCTCGACCCCAGGGGTGACCGGACCCACGACCTCGGGGACCCGCGGGAGATCTTGCAGCTCGTGCGCGATTTCCTCGCCGCATTCGAACCGCCCGCGCAGTCCGATGACGCCGGTGTGACAGGTCGGTGACGCGGGATCCCTAGGGTCGAGCGGGCCAGCGACCGCGCAGGATGTGAGCGGGGATGTCATGACCGTGCTGCCCTCTGAAGCCTGGGTACCGGCGAACGCCATCGCGACCGGCTGTGTGCTGCACCTCCTGGGGGACCAGCCCTACGTGAGCGCCGAGGGTCGCCGGTACGAGGTCCCCGAGGGCGGCAAGCGGCTCTTGGTCTTCCTCGCGCTGAACCGTCGTCGCGTCGAACGACGCCGGGTGGCCGGAGCCCTGTGGCCGGTCGGTAGCGAGGAGCGGGCCGCCGGCAACCTCCGGTCAGCGCTGTGGCGGCTACGGGGGGCCGACATCGGCGTGCTGCTGGCGGACAAGACGTCGGTGAAGCTGCGCGAGGAGGTGACCGTCGACTTCGAGCTCGTGAGCGCGTGGGCGACGCGGCTGATCGACGGTTCGATGCCGACGCAGGACCTGGCCCTGTCGCCCTACTGGACCGAGGCCCTCGACCTGCTCCCCGGGTGGTACGAGGACTGGGTGCTGATGGAGCGTGAGCGGCTCCGCCAGCGTGTGCTCCACGCCCTCGAGGCCCTCAGCCATCGGCTGCTGGTCGCCGGCCGCTGCGCCGAAGCCGTCGACGTCGCCGTCACCGCGGTCGCCGTGGAACCGCTCCGTGAGAGCGCGCAGCGAGCCCTCTTGGCCGCCCACCTGGCCGAAGGCAACCGCATTGAGGCGCTCCGCTGTCTCACCGCCTACCGGACCCTGGTGCGTCGGGAGCTCGGCGTCGAGCCAGCCGCGGATCTATTCGCGATGGCCCGGCTCGGCGACGGCAAGGTCAGGCGGCCGCCGCTCCCGCAGCCGGACGACAGCGCACCCTGGTCAGGCGGGGACCCGCGTGACCAGAGTGTACGGAGACTGACCGATCGAGCCCGGTCGGCGACGGCCTGACTGGCGGTGGTTGATCAGCGTGGCGGCGGGTTGGTTGCGCTGCTAGATGATGGTCCGGCAGACGTGCCTCTGCTCGTGAGGGGACGTGCTGCGCGCCGGCTGCGCCTGGCGACCACGTCCCGGAGACCCACTGGGGGAGCCACCTGGGCAAGGGGTCGGACCTGATGGCTCCCGGGGTGCACGGGTTCACGATCGGCTGGGGGGCGACGGGGCACCTGCCCGCTCCGACCACCGCCCGCTTCAACAGCCCGTCAGCCGCGCCCCTGTTCGTCGCCGCCGCGCCTGCGTGGGTGCTCCTACGCCCTAGCCGTCCAGGCGATGGAGGAGCATCCGGACCCCGGATCTAGTCGGACTGACCTGGGCCCGAGCCACCGGGACGACGATGGCCCGCGGCCGGTGACCCGGAGACAGCGCGCCGGGAGGGGCGAAGTACCGAGGCGACAGCACGTGTTAGGTAGGGACCGGTAGGGGATGGACGTCTTCGGGGTGCACCCGTCAGAGGTCTCGAGGATGACCGCGACGCGGTCTGCGCCTCGCGAGTCCGACGTGGTCTCGAGCAAGTCCTCGTCCGTGTGGCGCGCTTGCCCAACGACCCTGCCATGGGGCGGGAGTCCGATCAGTCCCAATTCGGGACGGTCCCACGGTCCCGTTGTCCGCTCGGCGTGCTCCGCGGGCAGGTCCACGACAGGGCCGACCGAGGACCGCGCGACGCCACCCCGGGGCCTCACGGTGGATACGCTCACGTCGACACCCCTGCGGGTGCTCCCCGTGGAACACGTCGCACCCGCCTCCACCAGCTGTCTGGGTCGACACGTCCTCGAACAGCTGCGCGTTGGGCGACGCCGCGAGGCGCGTTGGGGGACCAGCGGGGAGCCTGCGAACACGCCTCCGTCGTGGGAGCGCACAGCCCGGCTGGTGACTGTCGTCGGACACGCCGGACGACGCGGCGCGGCCGCAACGCAACGGTGACGGTCGCGCCGGAAGCTCACCATCGTGAGCAGTCACCTCGTCCTCGCGGCGGTCAGCAGCGGGATCCGACGCCTGCTCTGGAACTCGATCTCCACCGACACCACCGTGCGTCCGCTCGTCGGCACGGAGGAGGCCATCGTCTTCCTCAACCCCACGCAGGCCGCACGAGACTCGGGCAACCGGTTGTCCTTGTGGCTGTACCAGATCGCCGAGAACGAATTCACGAAGAACAGCCCGCGGCTGCGGACGGCCGACGATGAGGAGCGGTTCCCGCCTCTCAGCCTCGATCTTTTCTACCTTCTCACGCCGTTCGGCCCGTCCAGCGAGGCAGATCTGCTCATCCTCGGACGCAGCATGCAGGCCCTGTACGACAGTGCGCGGACCACGCTGCTCAATACCACGGCTCGCGTTGCTGAGGATCTCGGCATCACCCTGTGCCGGCGCACCCTCGACGAACTGAGCCGGATCTGGGAGGCACTGCAGGAGCCCTACCGATTGTCCGTCTGCTATCAGGTCCGCATCACCCGGATCGACAGCCTGCAGAGCGCCACCGTCCATCCGGTCCTGGAGATGACCGACGGGTTCTCGCCCGTAGTCGACACCGTGGGTGCCCGATGACCGTTCCAACAGTCGATGTCCGCACCCGCAGCGCGTCCGCGGTCTTCACCCCGGTCGACACGTTCGTCCGTCTGCGGGGCATCGACGGAGACGCTGCAGCTCGGCGCGCGCGAGGCGGACTCCGGTTCAGTGTGACGGCTGTCGGACCTGCCGTCGCGAGTCGTCAGCTGGCGCCGGGCTGGACCTTGCACGTCCTGGAGACCGCATCCGGTCACTTCCTGAGCGATGGCATCCTCATCACGCCTGAAGGGCGGCGGGTGCGACCGGTGGGAGGGGACGTCGACGTCGCTCTGGTGGTCGAGGGTCCGGCCTATCGCCGGGTTCGTGTGCCGGCCGTCCGCCTGGTGAACCTCGAACCGTCCGCGCCGGCCGACGCGCCGGTGCCGGTCCAGGTGCTGCTCCACCCCGGCTACGGCTACCCGTTCCCTGACCGGCCGCAACGGTACAGCCTGCTGTGGGGCGCGGTTCTGCGGACCCCGCGCGGGCCGGGGATCGCGGACGCGAGCGTCGAGGCCAGCGCCACCCGGGGGCAGTTCCCCGGGAGCACCTACGTCACCGATGCCAGCGGTCAGTTCGTCGTCGTCCTGCCCGACGACCGGGCCGGTCCGGTCTCGGTGACTGCACGCACACCCAACGGAGAGACCTCGTCGACGACGGTCGGCGTGCCCGTCTCCAGCACGGCCGCCGTGCCGCCCTTCATCTTCCGATAGTCACGGACGGAGCCATTGGGATGCCTGAATACCTCGCCCCCGGGGTCTACACCGAAGAGGTCAGCACTGGCCCAGTCCCCATCGAGGGTGTCAGTACGAGCACCGCTGGCATGGTCGGTCCCACGCTCAGAGGGCCGGTCTACCCACGCCTGGTCACTTCGTGGCTGGAGTTCCAACGCTGGTACGGCGGCCTGGCCGATGCCACGAGCCCGGCCGTGTACACGACCTGGGCGGCCCGGGGGTTCTTCGACAACGGTGGCACGCGGCTGTTCATGGCCCGCGTCGCGGGCGCCGGCGCCCGGCGCGCCCAGCTGCAACTCGCCGGCAGCAACCGGATGACCATCGCAGCCGCAGGCCCCGGCAAGCTCGACGACCAGATCTTCGTCCGGGTGACCGATCCGACCGCACGGGACCCGAAGAGCACGGCCACGCCACGTCCGGCCGACCCAGCGCGCGTGCGGGTCACTATCGCCTTCTACGACCGGCCGTACCAGCAGTCGCAGTTCATCGACCCGACAGACCCGGCCAAGCGGTCGGACCCCAACCGTCGAGAGCCCACCCAGCTGGAGGACTACGACGACGTCCTGGTCCAGGACCTGGAGACCGCCGTCCTGAGCTCGTCACTGGTGACCGCCGCCTTCGAGACGGGCAAGCCCATCGCCCGGCCGACGAACGCCGCCTTCACCCCGCTCACCAACGGAGCCGAGGGCGCGTCCCTGGCGGTCAGTGACTACCTCGGCGACGCCACCAAGCCCGCTGAGGAGCGCCAGGGTCTCGAAGGGCTCAAGACCGTCGATGAGGTGTCCCTGCTCGTGGTGCCCGATGAAGCGGTCACGGCCGGCCTCACCGAGGAGGTGCGCAAGCAGTGCGACGAGCTCCGCGACCGATTCGGGATCCTGCAGACCCGGCGCGACCAGGTGAACCCGAGTGCCATCATCCCGCCGTTCACGTCCTCCTACGTCGCGCTCTACTTCCCCTGGATCCGTGTCATGGACCCGGTCACGCAGGCGACGCTGCTCGTCCCGCCGGCCGGGCATGTCGCCGGCGTGTACGCGGCGACCGACCAGACCAGGGGAGTGCACAAACCGCCCGCGAACGTCGACCTGAAGGGCATCGTCACCAACGACCTCCCGGGCAACCGCAAGCCGCTGGGGTACACGGCGTCGAAGGGGGACCAGGACGTCCTCAACCCCCGCGGCGTCAACGTCATCCGTGACTTCCGAGCCGACCGGCGGGGGATCCGGGTGTGGGGAGCGCGCACCCTGGCCGACAACGCCCAGTGGAAGTACGTCAACGTCCGCCGGCTCTTCATGTTCGTCGAGGAGTCGGTCGAACAGGGCACGCAGTGGGTGGTGTTCGAACCCAACGACGAGTTCACCTGGGCGAGGGTGCGCCGCAGCATCGAGAACTTCCTCACCAGCGTCTGGCGGGGCGGGGCGTTGATGGGGACCACCCCGGACGAGGCGTTCCAGGTCCGTTGCGATCGCACGACGATGACCCAGGACGACATCGACAACGGCCGGCTCATCTGCCTGATCGGCATGGCGCCGGTCCGCCCGGCCGAGTTCGTGATCCTCCGGTTCACCCAGCGGACCGTCGAGGCGACGTCCTGATCTCCGACCCCACCGACACGGCCACGGGAGCAGCGCCATGCCGACGAACGACCGCAACGACCCGTACACCGCCTTCAACTTCCTCGTTGAGATCGACGGGGTCGTGGTCGGCGGCTTCTCGGAGTGCTCGGGCCTGCAGACGGAGACCCCGCCGATCGAGTACCGCACCGGCGCCGAGGACATCACCGTCCGCAAACTCCCCGGCCTGCGCAAGAACCCGAACATCGTGCTCAAGCGCGGCTTCACCGCCAGCAAGGAGCTGTGGGAGTGGCGCAAGAAGGTGATCAACGGCAAGACCGATCGCCGGTCCGGATCGGTGACGCTGCTGGACGAGGCGCGGCAGAAGGCCCTGGAGTGGAAGTTCCGTGAGGCCTGGCCGTCGAAGTGGGACGGGCCCACGCTCAACGCGAAGAACAACGAGATCGCCATCGAGACCCTCGAGATCTGCCACGAGGGGTTGGAACTCGCATGACCGCCCCAGCCACGGCCGGTGCTCTCCCGCGCGGCGCCCCGGGCGTCGACATCGAGTGGGTGTCCGCCGACCGGCCGGTCCCGGCAGCGCGCCGCACCGACGTGGCCGCGTTCGTCGGGTTCGCCTCCCGGGGACCGGCACACGAGCCCACCCGGATCGGCAGCTCCTCGCAGTTCCGCGCCGTGTTCGGTGGCCACGACGCCCGCTTCTGGCTGGCCCACGCCGTCGACGGGTTCTTCGCCAACGGTGGGGACACCTGCTGGGTCGTCCGGGTGGTCGACCCGGATACGGCGGCGCCGGCCACGGCCTCGCTGCCCGGGACACCGGGCACGCTCTCGGTCACGGCCACGGCCACGAGCGGGGGAGGCTGGGCGAACGGGACCCGGCTGGTGGTCGACGTCGACGCCGACCGCTTCACCTTGACGATCGACTCGCCCGCGGGCCGCGAGGCATGGCCCGACCTGAGCCTGGACGGCGACAGCGCCCGGTTCGCCGGGACGCTGGTCAACGACGAGTCGCGTGGCTCGCGGATCATCCGGCTCGGCGTGCCGCCCACCCCGGGGCTCAGCTCCGGGGGGACACGCCTCAGCGGGGGGCGCGACGGCCTCGCAACCGTCGGCCTGCGCCACCTGCTCGGCGACGGCGGCCGTCCCGACACACCTCTGGGCCTGGCGGCACTCGACGCCCTCGCCGAGGTCAGCCTGGTCGCACTGCCCGACGCCGTCCCGCGGGACGTCCGGCGCACCCCGGTACCACCGGCACCGCAGCCGGTGCCGTGCTGCTCGGAGGCGACCACCCTGCCGCCGACCACCCTGCCGCCGACCACCCTGCCGCCGACCACCCCGCCCGACGCCGGCGAGCAGCCGCCGGGGTGGACCCGGGAGGAGGTCGGGGCCTCGTGCGCCACCTTGCTCGACAGCTGCGCCCGGCATCACCGCTTCGCCCTGCTCGACGTGCCGGACGCCCGCGTGCAGCCCGACGGGGCGATCGCCTGGCGCGACCACCTCGGCCTGCGCAGCAACGCAGGCGCCTTCGGCTGCCTCGTCTACCCGTGGATCCTCACCGCGGACCCGCTCGGTGCGCCCGGCGACGTCATGGCCGGGCCGACCTGCGGGCACGTGGCCGGGATCGTCGCTCGCAGCGATCGCGCGGTCGGGGTGCACAAGGCGCCGGCCAACGAGACCGTCGCCGGCGCACTCGACGTCGCCTACGTCGTCGATGATCCGGCGCTCGGAAGGCTCAACGACCGGTCGGTCGACACCGTGGCCACGCGCCCGGGCCGAGGGATCCGGCTGATGGGGGCACGGACGCTCGCCGGGGATCCGGCGTGGCGGTACACGAATGTGCGGCGCCTGGTGAGCATGGTGGAGCTGTCACTGGAGACGCTGCTGGCCTGGCTCGTGTTCGAGCCGAACCTCGGCAGCCTGTCCGCCGAGGTCGAGCGCGAGGTCCGCGCATTCCTGACCGCGTTGTGGGAGCGCGGCGCGCTGGACGGGGCGCGCGTCGAGGACGCCTTCAGCGTGCGGTGCGTCCCCTCGAACAGCGGCGCGCAAGACGCGGACCCCGGCCGCCTGCTGTGCCTGATCGGCCTGCAGCCGCCGTTGCCCGCCGAGTTCGTCACGGTCCGAGTGGCGGTCACCGAGGCCGGCGTGCAGGTCGACGGCGAGCAGGGCCGCCAGGTCCGCTCCGTCTCGGGAGGTTCTAGTGCCCGCTGACGACCGGCAGGACCCCTTCCTCGCCTTCCGCTTCGAGGTCCGGCTGGCCGGCCTGCCGGCGGCGGGGTTCTCCGACTGCTCCGGGCTCATCATCGAGACCGAGGTGCAGGACCACCCCGAGGGTGGTCTCAACGATGCCGTGCACAAGCTCATCGGCCGGACCAAGCAGGCCAACCTGGTGCTGAAGCGGGGCATCGTCGACCGGCGCATCTGGGACTGGTACGCCGACCTGATCGCCGGCCGCGTCACGACCCGCAACGGATCGGTGGTCATCCGGTCCCTCGACGGTGCCGAGGCCGTGGCCGAGTGGGAGTTCTCCAACGCGCTCCCGGTCAAGTGGTCGGGGCCGGACCTCAACGCCAACCAGTCCGCGATAGCCGTCGAGACCGTCGAGCTGGTGCACGGCGGGCTACGCAGGAGGACCTGATGCCCGTGCACATCGAGGAGCTCTCCGCCGAGGTGGTGCTGCACTCCGGGGAGGTACCGCTGACCGCCGAGCAGCTCGACCTGATCGCCGACCACGTCCTGCGGCGCCTGGCCGAGCGCCGGCGGGAGGAGAGCCGGTCGCGGCGCGCGGACGCCGTCCGGGGCAGCGCGCTGCCCAAGCCGCTGGGCGGAGGGCGATCGTGAAGCTGGACCACGTCGTCATCGAGCTGCTGGACGTCGGCGCGGTCGACGGAGCCAAGGGGCTGCAGCGGCGCATGGAGGTGCAGTACAACCCCACCCAGTACAGCTTGGCCAAGAGTGCGCAGATCGCCGAGATCGCCATTCCGGGCATCGACGCGCCGATCCAACAGTTCATCCGTGGTCAGGTCGAGAAACTCACCCTCGAGCTGCTGTTCGACACGGCCGCGCGGGGCATGGACGACGACGCCCAGGACGTGCGCACGCTGACCGGGCCGATCTACGAGCTGGTTCGCATCCAGCCGAAAACGCACGCCCCGCCACGGGTGCGGGTCACCTGGGGGACCGGGCTGTCGTTCAAGGCGATCGTGGAGACCATCGATCAGAAGTTCACCCTGTTCAACCCGCATGGAACGCCGCTGCGCGCGTCGCTGACCGTCACGTTCCGGGGCTACAAGACCCTGCGCGAGCAGATCGCCGAACTGCGGCTGGAGTCCTCGGACCACACGAAACAGCGGATGGTCCGCCGAGGTGAGAGCCTCAGCCGGATCGCCGGTGAGGAGCTGGGCGACCCGTCGCTGTGGCGGCACCTCGCCGACGCCAACCCCGGCGTCGATGTCCTCGAGCCAGAGCCCGGTGTCGTGCTGCGCATCCCCCCGATCGACCTCTTCCGATCGGCGGCGCGATGAGCACCCAGGCGATCTACGCCGACCAAGACTTCTACGTCCCCGCCTTCGAGCTGAGGCTCCGCGGAGCGAGCGCTCCACGGGACGTCATCCGCGACGTCACGCAGGTGAGCTTCAAGGACAGCCTGATCGACGTGGACAGCTTCGACGTCACGATCAACAACTGGGACGCCGACAGCCGTGCCTTCAAGTACAGCGACGACTACCTGTTCGACCCGGGGACGCAGGTGGAGCTGTGGATGGGCTATCACGACAGTTCCCTGCAGTTGATGATCACCGGCGAGGTCGTCGAGCTGCGCCCGTCCTTCCCCGCCTCGGGCCAGCCGACGCTGACCATCCACGGCATGAACCTGCTGCACCGTCTGCGGAAGGAACAGCGCTCCCGGTCCTACGTGGACAAGACCGACACCGAGATCGCCACGCTGATCGCCGCGGACCTCGGGGTGACGCTGGCCCCTGCCTCCGCCGACGTGCGCATGCGCGAGCCGCGCAACGCCTATCTCGTCCAGGACAACGCGTACGACATCGTCTTCCTGCTCGACCGCGCCCGGAGGATCGGCTACGAGCTGCGCGTCGACGAGATCGGCACCGATGGCACGGTGCAAAGTCGCCGGCTGGTGTTCGCCCCATCGACGACGGTGGCCCGGCCGACCTACGAGCTGCGCTACGGCCAGTCGCTCATCGAGTTCCAGCCCAACCTGAGCACCGCCAACCAGGTCGGGTCGGTCGTCGTCCGCGGCTGGGACGCGGCCAACAAGAAGAGCTTCGAGCACACGGCCACGCTCGACGACCTCAAGACCCGCGGGCTGGGGCCGCAGGGACGCAACGCCACCCTCTACCGGTCGTTCCAGGACCGGAAGGAGGTCATCGCGACGGCGGTGGTGGGCAGCAAGGCCGAGGCCGAGCAGCTCGCGCTGGAGACGCTGCAGCTGATCGCGAAGGGGCTGGTCACCGGGAGCGGCTCGGTCGTCGGGCTGCCGGACCTGCGGGCGGGCAGTGTGGTGATGATCTCCGGCATCGGCACCCGGTTCGACGGTCGCTACTTCGTCACCGAGACGACCCACACCATCGGCGACGGCGGGTACACGACCCAGTTCGGCTTCCGCCGCGAAGAGATCAAGGGGGGCTCATGACCGAGGGCCAGCCCGGGGTCTTCGTCGGGATCGTCGAGGATCTCGACGATCCCGACGGCCTGGCGCGGGTGCGGGTCACCCTGCCGCACCTGGACAACCAGGTCAGTGACTGGGCGCGGCTCTCGGTGCCGATGGCCGGTAAGGACCGCGGCACGTTCTTCCGCCCGCAGAAGGGCGACGAGGTCCTGCTCGCCTGCGAGCACGGTGACCCGCGGCGGCTGTACGTGCTGGGGTCGCTGTGGAACGGGCAGGACAAGCCTCCCTCGGGGATGGGTGAGCCGGAGGACAACGCGATCCGCGCCATCGTGACCCCACGCGGCCAGCGCATCGTCCTGGACGACACCCCGGGCGCGGAGAAGATCCAGGTGCTGGACAGCTCGGGCAAGCAGACCGTCGTCATCGACGGCTCCACCATCACGGTCCACGCCGACGCCGGAAAGGTCGACGTCACGGCGTCGGGCGACGTCAGCGTCTCCGCCGGGGGCGACCTGACGCTGCATGCGGCCAGGACGGTGACCATCACCGGCACCAAGGTCAACATCAACTGAGCACGGGCGCATCCAGGGAGCAGCCAGATGGGCATGCCAGCGGCCAAGCAGGGCGACCGGATCGTCGCCGTCGACGTTCACTTGATCCAGCCACCGGGTCCCACCTCGCCGGTACCCGTGCCGCACCCGTTCTCCGGCCCGCTCTCCGGCGGTCTCAGTGCGACCGTCTTCATCGAAGGCAGGGCGGCGGCGACCGTGGGCTCCACGGCGCAGAACACCCCCCGGCATGTGCCGATCGGTGGCTCGTTCGTCGTCCCGCCCACCGACCGGGGTGAGGTCGCCATGGGGAGCGCCACCGTGCGGGTGGAGGGCAAGGCCGCCGCCCGGGCGGGCGACCCGGCGACCACCTGCAACGACCCCGTCCCGATGGCGACCGGCTCGGTCGTGGCCACGAGCACCGTGCTCATCGGGGGCTGAGATGAGCGGCGTGCTCGGCGCCGGCTGGCGCTTCCCGGTGCGCCCGGGCCAGGACGGTGGGCTCGCGCTCGTGGGCGGTGACGAGCGCATCCGGCAGAGCATCTGGCTGGTCCTTGCCACCGCGCCCGGCGAGCGGGTGATGCTGCCGGACTTCGGCTGCGGCGTGCACGACCTGGTGTTCCAGCCCAACACCGCCGCCGTCCGCGGCTCGGTGCGGGCAGAGGTCCGGGATGCGCTCGTCCGGTGGGAGCCTCGCATCGACGTCATCGACGTCGCCGTGACGCAGCCTCCCGACCGTCCCGAGGTGATGCTCATCGAGGTCGAGTACCGCATCCGGTCGACCAACGCCTTCTACAACCTGGTCTACCCGCTGTTCATCACCGAGGGGATCGCGGCCGGCCGCGGACGGGGCGGGGTGCTCGATGATGCCTGACCGGCCACCCCCGCTGGATGCGCGCACCTACGAGGAGTTCAAGCGCGACCTCCAGCTGCTGATCCCGCGGTACACCCCGGAGTGGACCGACTGGAACGAGAGCGACCCTGGGACCACGCTGCTGGAGCTCTTCGCGTGGCTGGCCGACTCGGTGGTCTACCGGCTCAACCAGGTGCCCGACGCGCTATACCTCAAGTTGCTCGAGCTGATCGGCATCCAGCCCGCCGCGGCCCTGCCGGCGCGGGTGCACCTGACCTTCACGCCGAACGCCGGCAGCATCGCCGACCCGATCGTCGTGCCGCTCGGCACGGTGGTGTCGGCGGATGGCAGCGACGGCCGGCCGGTGTACTTCGAGACCGAGGTCGCTCTGGGGGTGACGCGGTTCCCGCTGAGCGCGCTCCAGGTGTTCGACGGCACGACGCACGGGGTCTCGGGAGCCTTCGCCCCGTTCGGGGAGTCACCCGCGCCGGGCAACGCCGTGTACCTCGGGTTCGGACCGGTGCCACCCGACGTGACCCGGTCCGCGTTCCCGGCCCAGCTGCGGCTGCACGTCGTGTCCGCGGCCGGCCGCGGTGCGGTCGCCTCCGACGTGGCCGCTGGCACCTCACGGCCCGCGCCGCCGGTGACCGTCCAGTGGGAGTACCTCGACCAGCTCGCGCCGAGGCAGCGCTGGACGCGGCTGGAGGTCCGTGACGACGCCTCGGTGGCCCTCACCAGGGACGGGGACGTCGTGCTGGACGCCCCGCCGGCAAGGGCGACGGCCCATGGCCCGCTCGGCGCGGTGGCCGAACCCCACTACTGGGTGCGCGGCCGGCTGGTCAGCGGCGTCTACCCCGATGGCGCCGCACCCCTGCTGGAGGCGATCGAGGCCAACACCGTGCCGGCGGTCGGCCTGCGCACCGTCCGGGACGAGCCGGTCGGTACCAGCAACGGCTTGCCGGGGCAGCGCATGCAGCTGGCCAACGGCCTGATCGACGCCGCCAGCCTGCGCGTGGTGGTCACCACCGGCACCCGGGCGGTGCCGTGGACGGCCCGGGAAGACCTGGTCACGTCGTCGCCGACCGATACCCACTTCGTTCTCGACTCGGCGGCCGGGGTGCTGGTCTTCGGTGACGGCGCTCACGCGCTCATCCCACCGGCGGGCAGCGAGGTCACTGCGTCCTACCGGTTCGGCGGCGGCGCCGGGAGCAACATCGCCGCGGGCTCCGCCACCGCGCTCCTCGGGCCGGTCACCGGCGTGTCCGCGGTGACCAACCCGCGGCCGGCCGTCGGCGGGCAGGACCGGCAGACCACCGAGGAGTTGACCCGCCAGGCGCCTGCACGACTGCGGGCCCAGCAGCGCGCGGTCACCGCCGAGGACCTCGTCGACGAGGCACTGCGGGTGGGCGGGGTGGCCCGGGCCACCGTGATCCGCTCCGCGCATCCCGAGTACCCCGGTGTTCAGGTCCCGGGGGCCGTCACCGTGCTCGTCCTGCCGTCGGCCCCGCCGCAGGGCGGAGTGGCGCTGCCGCAGCCGACGCCAGAGCTCAAGGAGGCCGTGGCCCGGCACCTGGACCCCCTGCGCCCGATCACTGCCGAGGTCTACGTCGACGGCCCGACCTACCGCGAAGTGCGTGTCCGTGCGCGGGTGGAGATCCGCGCCACGGCGAGCCCCGATGCGGTGGGCGACGAGTTGCGCCGGGCGCTGCAGGGTTTCCTGTCACCGCTACCGGTGCCCGGGCCCGCCGGGCCGAGCCAGCCCCGGGACTTCGGTGAGGACTTCCATCCCACGAGCCTGTTCCGGGCGCTCCTCGACGTCGACGGCGTCGTGGCCGTTCCCGCTCTGACGATCTGGGTGGACGGCGAGGAGGTGCCCATCACGGTGCCCGTACCCCTGGGACAGGGGGAGCTGCTCGGCGACTCGGGTCAGCACGTGCTGATCGTCGTGCCCCGTCGCGACGCCCAGGGGTCTCGATGACACCGCCGCCCCGATCGGTCCTGCTCGACGGGACGGTCGGCTGGGGCAAGGGGACGTCTGCGGACGTCGGCACGTTCAGCGAGCTGGGGCTGCACCTCGCCGACCCAGCGGGGGTGCGCCGGCTGGCGATGGCGCTGCCGCCCTGGGTGGCGGCCCCCGCCTGGAGCGGCGGGGGAACGGTACCCGCGGACGTCCCTCCGGCGCTGCTCGGGGACGACGGCACGGTGCGGCGGCTGGACCCGGGCACCGGCACGTTCGTCGCCGTGGTCGGTCCGGCCGACCTCGACGTCGCCGCCGACGACCTCAGCGCGCTGACGGTGTCCCATGAGGACGTCTACCTCCTCGACGAGCAGCGCGCCCGGGTCCTCGTCGTCACCTGGCGCGGCGTGCTCCGTGCGGTGCTGACGCCGCCGGCGCGGCCGGTCGCCGTGTGCGGCCTGCCCGAGGGCGCGGCGGTGCTGTGCGTCCCGGCCGACGCAGGCGCGGACGATGCGGGCGCCACCGTGTGGTGGCACCGCACCGGGGAGCTCGCGCTCGAGGTCGACGTCGTCGCGCTGCCACCCGGCAACTGGGCGCGGTGCCTCGCCGGACGCGACGGCGCGGTCTGGACCGTGGACGTCGAGGCGTCCACGGCTGTCCGGGTGGGAGCGCGCGGGGCGGAGTTCTCGACCGACGACGGTCCGGGGCTGGGGCAGGAGGTCCTCCGGCCCGGCGTCGAACTGCTGCCCGACGGCCTGCTGCTGCCCGGGCTGTCCGGACCGGTCGACCGGGACGGGCGGCCGGTGGCCCCGTCCCACGAGCTGACGGATCCGGTGCTGCCGCAGCGCGGTTGGTGGATCAGCGACGTTCTCGACAGCAGGACTTACCGGTGCAGCTGGCACCGCGTCGCGGTGCACGCGCGGGTGGCCCCGCGGACGAGGGTGCGGCTGAGCACGCACACGGCGGACGCGGCACGGCCGGCAGCGGAGCTGGCGAGCCTGCCCGCTCAGGAGTGGCAGCAGACCGGGCGGGTCGACGACGGCGAGACCGACGTCCTCCTGCTCAGCGGGCCCGGGCGGTTCCTGTGGATCCGGGTCGAGCTCGAGGGCGACGGCTATGCCTCGCCCGAGGTGCGCAGCCTGCGGATCGAGTTCCCGCGCCGGTCCTACCTGCGGTTCCTGCCTGCCGTCTGGTCGGCGGACGCCGCCGCGGCGGACTTCCTCACCCGCTTCCTGGCGATGCCCGGAACGCTGCTCGAGTCCTGGGACGCCCTGTTGCAGGACCTACCGCAGTACGTCGACCCGCGCACGACGCCGGACCGCTTCGTCGACCTGCTCGCCTCCTGGCTGCACGTAGCCGTCGAGGGCACCTGGACGCCGGCCCAGCAACGCTGCCTGGTCGATGCCGCCAGCACCTACCTGGCCCGGCGGGGGACCCGTGCGGCGGTGCGTGCCCACGTCGCCGCCTACCTGACCGCGATGTCGGGAGCGGACCCGGACGACGACGGGCTCCCGCGGATCGTGGAGGGCTTCGAGCAGCGGCGATACCTCGTGCTGCCCACCGGCGACCGGCAGCAGCGGCCGCTGTGGGGCCTGGGACGCGTCGGCCGGCTGCAGCCCGACCGCTACGACCAGCTCGGGCAGGTGCGACTCGTCGCCGATGGTGATCCGCAGCTGGACGTCTTCGCCGAGCACGCGCACCGGTTCGCCGTCCTCGTCCCCGCCGGCTCCGCTCCCACCCTCGCCGACCGGGCGATGCTGCGGCGGGCGATCGAGCAGGAGAGCCCGGCCCACGCGCAGGCCAGCCTGGTCCTGGTGGAGCCGGCCATGTGCCTGGGAGTGCAGTCGCAGCTCGGGGTGGACTCGGTGCTGGCCGCACCCGCGCCGGTGCGCCTGGTGTGCCGGAGCACCGCGGACCGGTACCGGGACGAGGGCGAGGACCCGCCGGTGCCCCGGCTGGGCCCGCTCGCCGTCCTGGGCGGTCCGCCCGGCCCGGACGAGGGGACGGTCGGGCATCCGCCATCCGGCGGTGGCCTGCTGGCGGTGTCGTGATGGCAAGTACGGCGGCGGCACAACTACCACACCGGCGGTTCGAACCGGTTCGAGGAGGAGGACGGGCATGAGGAGCGACGTGGCCGCCGAGTGGCACGCGGACCCCTATGACTCGGCAGACCCCCGCGAGCGGATGCGCTGGTTCACCGGCCGCTTCGTCACCGCGCGGGACCTCACCGACGAGCAGGACTACTTCCTGCGCCGTCGCTGGCTGTTGAACCGGGTGCTGCACGGCGAAGGTGTGCTGTGCGGCATGGGGGTGGTGCGCCACGAGCGCATCGACTGCCGCTCCACCACGGTCTTCATCGAGGAGGGCCTCGCCCTCGACTGTGCCGGCCGAGAACTGCTCCTCGACCGCCGCCTCTGCGTCACTTGGCCGCTGCCGGCGGGCGTGGCCACGACGGGGGAGGAGACGGACGCTGCACCGGACGTCGCCCCGGACGCCGCGTCCGGCGACGACGGTCGCCCCGAGGAGGCCGAGGCCGCCGCGGCGTACCACGGGGGCGATCGCCAGGAGGTCCTCCTGGCCGTGCACTACGACGAGGAGGAGGTGGCTCCGCGCCATGCCGTCCGCAGCGGTTGCCCGAGCTCCGTCGTCAAGCAGCCCAGCCGTATCCGCGAGGGGGTGCGGTACCGGCTCTTCGACCGGGACGAGGCGCCGCACTGCTGGCCCGAGGACTGCGGGGAGGACGACCTCCCGGACGAGGCCGCGGGCCCGGGGGGCGGGTGCCTGCGGCCGGTGTGCCGCTGCGGAGGATGGCTGCCGCTGGCGGTGCTCAGCCGCCGGGGCGGCGGACCGATCCAGATCACCGTCATCGCCCCGGGCCGGCCGACCAGGATCACCGGGACCAACTGGGAACACGGCAGCTCCCTGGACCTGCGGGACATCGCACGCCGACAGGGCCGTCTTGAGGTCGAGTTCGATCGTCCACTGCGCCCGGCGCAGGACGAGGCCCTGGGGATCAACCAGTTCACCTTCCGGGTGGAGATGCTCGGCGCCCAGCGCGCATCAGAGCTCGTGCCCTTCGACCGGGCACCAGAACTGGAGACCCCGACGAAGGCCGTGTTCACCATCGACCCCGACCTGTGGCACCCGGCTCGGGCCGGGGGCCCGCGGCGGTGGCGGGGGAGCCTCGACGGGCAGGTCGTGATGGTCACGCTGCTGTGCGACTTCATCCTCGACTGCTATGGCAAACCGGTCGACGGCGAGCACCTCCGCGGGACGACGCCGAGCGGGAACGGCACACCCGGCGGGGTGTTCCGCAGCTGGTTCACGGTCACCAGGAACGAGGGAGACGGGTCATGACGGCCTACCAGATCCCACCGGAGGCGACGCGGACGCCAGCAGCGGACGAGGGCTCGGACTGGGGGATCGACGAGGCGAGCTGCGGCCTGCCGTGCCTGGCCCGGCCACGGTTCTACTGCGGGATGGTGCTCACCGACGACCACCTCAACGACCTCGCCCGTTGGGTACGGCAACGGCTGTCCTTGCACCGGTTCGTCGAGGGGTGGGGGGTCGCGCAGGGCCTGGAGGTCGGGCAGCGCCGGGCCGACCCGTCCTCGACCGGGCAGCGCCGGGCCGACCCGTCCTCGACCGGGCAGCGCCGGGGCGAACTGCCCTCGGTGCTCGTCGTCGGACCGGGGTACGCGCGGTCCTGCTGCGGCGACGACATCGTGGTCTGCGACCAGCTGACCGTGGACGTGTGCAGTGTCTGGGCGGATCCGGTCTGCGCCGATCCGGGGCAACCGGACGGTGAGGCGGCCGACGGGACCGAGCGACGGGTCGTGGACCTCCTCCTGCTCCCCGCCGCGATGCCGGTCGACCCGACCTGGGTCAGGTCGGCGTGCGAGTGCGGCGAGCACAACGGGCCCGAGCACGAGCGCGTCGTCGAGGGCGGCGTGCTGCAGCTGGTCGACGTCGCCGACTCCCGCACCGACCCGGCGACGCTGGCGGCACAGCACTGGCGGGACGGCCTCCGGTCGTGCGCGCAGGTGCTCAGCGAGTACGCCGCCGCGTTCTCGGAGGCACCCATTCCGGAGGAGTTCCGCCGGTGGCTGCTCGGCTGGATCGACCGCCAGGACGCGGACCTGCTCCCGCTGTTGGCCGGGATCCGCGACAGGGTGCGGGCGCGCGGGATCGGTGATGCGTCACCCGTCACCGTGCTCGCCCAGCTGGTACGCGAGTTGCGGAACCACCACCTGACGACGACGTTCGCTGCCTGCGACACCGCCTCGGGTGTCCGCCTGGCCCGGGTCTGGGCGTCGCGATCGGACGACGGCACCTGCGCGGTCGACTGCGTCGACGCCCGCCCGCCCTTCCGGCACGTGCTCACCGCACCCGGCTGGCCCAGCCCGCCCGGCGAGGTGAGCCTGTCGTCGGCGCTGTGGCAGCGCTGGGACGTCGCGCAGGACCTGCTCCTGGGACTCGGCCTGCAGGTCACCGGCCAGGCCGAGGACCTGCCGGCGGACGCCACGTCGTTACGGGAAGCGCTCGCCGACGAGGTGGTCTCCGCCGTCCGAGGATCAGCGGTGGAGGCAGTTCTGCACGTGGACCCCTGTGGCCCCGACGACCCCGACGACGCCCACCGGCGGGTGGCCTGGCTGCGGCGGCCGACGCCCCGGGCGGCGGCCACCGGTCCGGCTCCGCGCACGTCGAGCCGCCGGAAGGAACCGGCGACGTGACCGCGCCCCGGTCGCCCGACGCGGCCCCGGCCCCGGCCGCGACCGCCCGGCCGGTGTACCGGGACCGGCAGGTGCTCACCGTGGAGTCGCTCCGGCTGGAGCAGACCGCCAGGGAGGAGTCGCTGCAGCGGCACGTGACCGGGGTGCACGGCACACCCACCAGCACGGTCGGTGGGGTGGCCGCGGGGCTGCGGCTGGTGGGGCATGGGAAGGACAGCGTCGTCGTCACCTCAGGTCTCGCGGTGGACGGGTGTGGTGAGTACCTCGGACTGGAGGCGGACGTCACGGTTTCCCTCGAGGAGGGGACGAGCTTCCTGGTGATCGTCCGGACCGGCCGCGGGAGCCGGATAGCGGTGCTGGACAACCCGCCTCCGCCACCGTCGCGGCGATCGGGCCCCGCCTGGCCCGTCGTGCTCGGCACGGCCACCCGTGCGGCCGGCGTCGACGTCGAACCACACGTGACCGGGCGCGAACAGCTGGTGCTGACCGCGCAGACGATCACCGCTCCGGCGGGGACGGGCAGGGTCGTCCTCGGGCCCGTCCCCGGACGTCCGAACCGGGTGCTGGGCATCGAGCTGCCCGGCACCGACGGAGGCCTGACGGAGACCACCACGGTGCAGGCGACGGGGAACGGCCATGTGCGGGGAGACGTCCGGGGCGACGTCCGCGCCCGGAGTCTCCAGGCCACCGCGCTCGCCTTCGACGAGCCCGTCCCACCTCCCGCCGAAGCGGCGCCTTGGTCGCTCTACCGGACCGCGGTCGAACGCGCCGACGGCGCGGCGGAGCAGCTGCGAGCGGAGGTGGGGGAGGTGCGCGCGGGGATCCCGGCGACCTCGCAGACGTTCCGGGTGGTGCAGGCCGGGAATCCGTCACCGGACCTGCTGGTCGTCGATGCGGCGGGCACCGTGACCATCCCCGGCGGGCTCCTGGTCCGCGGTACGGCTACCTTCCGCGGGGGTGGTGGACCCGGGGGCGCGGCGACCAGTGCGGCCGAGCTGGCTCTGCAGACCGCGGACGTCCTCGCCCGAGCGCAGCAGCTGCTCGCCGCCCGCGCCGACCTCGACCTGACCGCGCGGCAGGACGGCCTGCCCGGCTTCTCGGGCACCACCCTGCGCTACTCCGTGGCCCTGGCCGCCGGGCCCGGAGTCCCCCTGCACTCCGTCGCGGCCTACGAGACGGTCGTCGCCGGTGAGGAACGGCTGCGCCATGGGTTCGTCGTCCAGGGGCTGGACCTGGCCGCGGGTGCCCGGCACGTGCTGTCCCGTGAGATCGACGTCTCCTCGGTGCCACCCGGCGTCGCGATCGACCTTACGGTCCTGGCGGTCGGCGTTGGGCCCGATGGTCAACCCCGCACCGGCACCTACGTCGGGCGGGCGCGGCGTTGAGGGAACCGGGCGCGGCGACCACGAGCAGCAGGAGGACCGGATGAACAGCTTCCCCACCGCGGTGCACTACCACCACGGCCAGAACCTCTCCAGCGCGCTGTTCCGCAGCGAGCAGGAGTACCACTTGACCGCCCGCGAACGGCACAACCTCACCGCGCACGAGTGGGGCATCGCGCTCGGGCTCGAGCTGACCGGCGACGCCGTCGGCCCCGGCGTCGCGATCGACGGCTACGGCCGCGAGCTGGTGCTGCCGGTGCGCACCCAGTTCGACCGGCAATCGGCGTTCGACCTCTACGGCGTCGACTCACTCGATGTCGCCCTGGTGTACGACCGCGCCGTCCAGCCACCGGGCGACGTGGTCCTCGAGCGCCCGCGGATCGTCCTGGGCCCGGCAGCCGAAGCGGGTGCCGACCGGCGGTCGCCTCCGGACGGCGCTCCGCTCGACGCGATCTCGGCGGCGACCCGGCCTGCACCGCACGACCTCGCCCATCCCTGGCCGGTCCACCTCGGCACCGTGACCCGCGACCCCACCGACCCGACCGCGGCTCCTGCCGTCGGCACCGACGGCCGGCCGTACATCGGGGTCCGGGCCGAGCGCGTCGACACACCCGACGGGACGGCCGCCCTCGTCCTCGGCACGGAGGTCACCGTCCGGGCCCCGGCGCAGAAGGGGCAGGCCCCCAAGGACGTCCTCATCTGGCGGCCGAAGGGATCGGCGCCGCGGGCGGGGTTGGTCATCGATGGCGAGCTGTCCGTGGCGGGCGGGGTCACGGTCACCGAGGGGCCGGTGCGGCTGCCCGCGGCGCAGGTCGCCGTCAGCCCGGCCGGCTGGAAGATCGAGCACGTCAAGCCGACGGCCCAGGGCGCCCCGGAGCAGCTGCGGCTGGTCCTCGGCAATCCCCCGGGAGCGGTGAACCGCACGGAGTTCGTGGTCGGCGCCACCGTGGACGGTGCGTTCACGCCGTGCCTGACCGTCGCGGCCGACGGAACGGTGACGGTGCACGGGAACCTCGTCGTCAACGGTGACACGACCCTCAAGGGTCAGGTCAGCACGTGATCGCGGGCCCCGGCGGTGGAGCGGCCCCCAGTTGGCCCAGCAGCGTGGGACACCTGACCTGCCGTGCGGTCCTCGTCGGGGAGCCCTCGGCGGCAGCGGCAGCACGTCACCGGGTGGAGACGATGTGCCGCGACGAGCTCCCCGCTGCCCTCTCCACGGCGGTCGATGCGGCCCTGGCCGGGGACTCGGCCGTGCACGTGATCCGGCGGATCACCTGCACCGGTCGGCTGACGCTGTCGCGTGACTCCGGAACGCTGCTCGCCCAGGCGCTCGTGTCCTCCGTCGTCCGTGCGGTCAACGGTGCCGGGCCCCCGGGTGTGGAGGTCGTGACTTTCCCGTCGACCGCCGAGTACGTCGCCCGCTTCCTCGACGAGCTGGTCCGCGGCTACGCCTGGGACCGCTGGTACTTCCACCCCTTCCGCCGGCTCGCCGGGCGTGCGGTCGACGACGTGATCCGCGCGCTGCACGAGGAGCACGGCGCCGGGTTTCGCCTGGTGTGGCAGGCGCTGCACCGCGGCCGTGCGCTCGGCGCCGTGCTCGCTGCCGCCGGCGAGGACACGGTGGCCGAGGTCTGGCACGGCACGGCCCGGGTCGAACCGGGGGTGGTCCAGTGGCAGACCATCGCCCGGCTGGCGACCGGGCTCGTCGGGCAGCTCGGCTGGTCGATCCGCCCGGACGCCGACCCGACCGCGGTCGGCGAGGAGCTGGCAGCCACCAGCGGCACGGACCTGGACTGGACCGACCCGGGCGCGCTCACCGACGCCGTGCTGCGCGCCGTCCGCCGGATCGCCGAGCCCCCGGGTGACCCGGGACCGGCCGGCATCCCGGAGGACTCCACGCAGACCTGGGACTGGCTGGACGCGGAGGCTCTCGTACGCGGACTGCAACGCATCCAGCAGGCCGGCAGCGTCGGCTCACCTCCGGCCGGACTCCCGTCGGCGGTCCCACCGGAGCTGCCCGTGCCGGCCATGGCGCGGACCCCGCGGCAGGCGGCCGTCGAGCAACTGCTCCAGGACCTGTTGCAGGAGCACGCCGTGGTCGTCGACCGCCGACGGCCGGCGTCGGCAGCGGTGCAGCTGTGGGCCGCGCTCGTCGACCGGCGTCCCGAACTGACGGACGAGGACTGGCTGCGCGCCGCGGTACGACGGTTCGTCGAGTCCGGTACGTGCGACGCGGCGGCCGACGGCGCGGACACCGGCATGTGGACGCCCAGCGCGCGACCCGAGGCAGGTCGGCGTCCCGAGGCGGGCAGGGAACCCGAGCCGGGCAGCGACGTCGACGCTTGCTCTGCCGGGGTGTTGCTGCTCCTGCGCAGCCTCGATGCCCTGCGCCTGCCACACCTGTGCCGCCAGCACGGTGTGGCTGCCGGGACGCTGCTGCGGGCGCTGGCGCTGCGCTGGGCCGGACCCGGCGTCCCTACGAAGGACGTCGCCCAGGCAGTGGCGCCGGTGGTCGGAGATCCGCAGGAGCGATCCGGTGACGGGCTGCCCGTCGAGGCGGTGCGGGGCCTCGCGACGGCGGTGCTGCAGGGGCTGCTCGGGCAGCGGCGGCTGGCGTCGGACGCCGTGCGACTGCACGTGATCTCGTCCTCCCCCTCCGGTTACGCGACCATCGCCGGCGATGCACAGGGCGTGTACTGGCCGGTCGGCGTCCCCGGCCGCGGGCCGAGTGAGGAGGAGGCGCTCCGAGGGATCTGGGCGAGCGCGGCCGGCAGACCGGCGGTCGCCGTCCGGCCCCCTCCATCGGACGGCGAGGACCCGGGGCGGGACGCACTGCTGGCCGCGCTCGCCACGGTCGGGCACGCACACACCGGCGACGCCGGGACTGACCTGTCGCTCGACCTGCTGGCCCTCACGCTGCTGCGCGAGTGGGCTCAGTGGCTCCGCGGCTTCGCCACGGCGTCCGCGCCGTTTCTGCTGTCCCGCTTCGTCCGACGTCCCGGCCGACTGGTGCGCACCGGGCCGGACGCGTGGACGGTGCGGCTGCGCCCGGCTCCGCACGACGTCGTGCTGGACCTGGCGGGCTACCTGGGCGGCTTCGAGCCGGTCTGCGCATGGACCGACCCGCCGCTCCTCCGGCGGCTCGAGTTCGTGGTGGGGGAGTGATGACACAGCCGTACTGCTCGAGCAGGGAACACCTGCTGGAGGAGTTGGCCGTCGCCGACGTGCTGGTCAAGGCGCAGACCCGGCGGTGGCGGACGATGGTCGCCTCCACCAAGAGCGACTGGTCGATGGCCTACGTCGACGACCGGGAGGTGGAGCGCTACCTCGGCAGCCGCTTCGACCTCGGCATCCCCGCGGACCCGGCCGAGGCGACGATGGCCGGCGGGAACCGCAGGGACATCGCGGCGCGGGTCGCCGCGACTCATCTGGCGGGTGGGTCGCTGCGGCTGGAGGAGCTCGTCTCACGCTTCGGACTGGGCTGCAGGGAACGGCAGATCCTGCTGCTGGCGCTGCTGCCGGAAGTGGACAGCAGGTACAGCAGGCTCTACGGCTACCTGCTCGACGACGGCAGCCGGTGGGCGCCCACGATCGGCCTGCTCGACGAGATGCTGGCGCACCACGGTCAGTTCGCGGCCCGGGGGGTTCTCGAACCCGGCTGTCCACTGGTCGACCACGAGCTGGTCGTCGTCGCCGACTGGTCGGCGGCTGACGGCCCGTCCCGGCGTGCGGTGCGTGTCGACGACCGCGTCACCGCGTTCCTGCTGGGCAGTGATGCGATCGACCCGCGGCTCCGCTCAACCGTGCGTGTCCTGGACGACGACCACGACGTCGTGGAGCTGTCAGACGAGCGGGCCGAGCTGGTGCGCGGGCTGGCGGCCGAGGGCGGCCCCCGGATCGTGCTCAGCGGCGGTGATCCCCGGGCGTACCTCCGCACGGTTGCTGCCATCGGCCGGCTGATCGTGCGACCTGTCCTCGTCGCCGGGGCGGGAGAGGTGGGGGAGACCGTCGGCCCTTGCGCGGTCCGCCTCGTGGTGCGTGAGGCGCGGCTGCGAGGAGCCGTGCTGTTCTGGCAGGACTGCGAGGCGTTGTTCGACCGTGGCCGCCCGGTTCCTGCCTGGGACACCCTGATCCACGAGTCGGCGCGGTACCCGGGGCTGACGGTGCTCGACCAGGCCGCGCCGTGGGACCCGGAGGGGCGGGCACGGTCGACGCGCATGGTCCGGTGGGCGCTGCCCCGTGCCGGGGCGCCGGAGCGCAAGGCGCTCTGGCAGCGGCTTCTCTCCGACCTTCCCGGGGAGGCGATCCCGGACACGGACGTGACGGCTCAGCGGCTGGCCCAGACCTTCGAGCTGTCCCGCTCGCAGATCGAGGACGCCGCGGCGTCGGCGGAGGACCTGGCGTTCGCCGAGCGGCCGGGAGCAGCCACGGTCACGGTCGACCACATCCTGGAGGCGTGCCGCCGGCAGACGGGTCGGCGGCTGCTCACCTTCACCCAGCGGGTGCCCGTGCCGCCGAGACTGGACCTCGACGCCGAGATCGTGCTGCCGGACGAGCAGAAGCGGCAGTTGTACGACCTCGTCGACCGCATCCGGCTGCGGAACGTCCTCGCCGAGCGGCACCCTGAGGATGCCTGGCGCCGGCCGAGCGGGGTGGTGTGCCTGTTCGCCGGGTCGTCCGGAACCGGCAAGACCCTCGCGGCGGCCTGCGTGGCCAGCGCCCTGGGCAAGGACCTGCTCAAAGTCGACCTCCCGGCGGTGGTGAGCAAGTGGGTGGGGGAGACGGAGAAGAACCTGCAGCAGGTGTTCGCTGAGGCCGAGGACGCCAACGCGGTCATGTTCTTCGACGAGGCGGAGTCGTTCTTCGCCAAGCGCGGTGACGTCAAGGGCGCGCAGGACCGCTGGGCGATGATGGAGACCGACTACCTCCTCCAGCGCATCGAGGGCTACACCGGCGCGGTCATCCTGGCCACGAATTTGCGCCAGCAGATCGACGAGGCATTCCTTCGCCGCATCCACGTGATCGTCGACTTTCCTTTTCCCGATGCACGGCAGCGTGCAGACCTGTGGCGACGCGCGCTGAGGCGGTGTCACCCCAGCACAAGAGACGACGATCTTGAACGCGAATATGGAGTTATGGAACTGGCAGAGCAGTACAGCTTCAGTGGTGCTGCTATCGACAACATCGTTGTGAACGCCGAAATTGCAGCGCTCTCCGCCGGTGGCGAGAGGATGCAGCCCGGCCTCATACGTGAGGCCACGACTGCAGAACTGCGCAAGAGTGGTCGCAGTATGGGGATCTAGCGCAACGTGATGGGGATCTAGCCCAACGTGGCCGGTGTGACCCTATGAATTCTTCTGTCACCCTCCGCCCATCGCCCCAGGAGTGTTCAGCCGACATCTCCAGCGAGAATAGTAACACTATCGGGCCCCGGAGGTGTGGCATTGGTCAGTATCCACCACTTTCCTGCGGCCTTCGCTTGTGCATAGCAGGCGACCACGACTTGCTCGTAGATTTCACGGCGGAGGGCCTGCATCGCATCTGGCTTGAGGTACTGGCCGCGCACATCAACAATGATGGCCTGCAGCTGGGCGTGAGCTGGGAGTGAACCGAGCCGGATGGCATATTGACGTCTAAGTTCTTGAATCAGCTCGGCTCGGCCCTTTGGGCGATTGATGATGTAGCGCTTGGTTTCGATGGACCAGCTGGACAACTCCAAGTCGGGGATAGTGGTCGTGGATCCCTGAGGATCGACTCCTCGCGGCACGGATCGTCGGACTTGAGTCGCGGCACCGACGCTTTCGTGTAGCCATACCACTTCTTGCTCGGAGGCTCGTCCATCCTGCGGCAGGTCGCCTGACCATGCCCTACGGGCGTTTTCCTCCATCCAAGCCTTTTTCTTCGGATCCGCCTCGCTAGCCGCACGGTTTTGCCATCGTGCAGCCAACTCATTTCGAGCGGTCTGGTCAAGTACCGCTACGCCGGGCGGTGGATTGGCGGGATCGAGCCCGGACGGCTTTCGCTGACTTGCCGATTGGAGGTTGAGGGTGGCCTTGGCCTTGCCGGCCGAGCTTTTTGTCACCTTGGGGCCGGTCTTGGCTGCCGAATTCTCTGCTACGACATGGGCAACCGCCCCTTCGGCGTTCTCGCTGTCGATCACAACGGAGAGGACCCGGACTTGGTGCTTATCCCTGATTCGTGTCAGCGCCTTCGTCGCGTCTGCGATATCATTCTTGTCGTCCTGCAAGGCCTCCTGCGCCTCGCCCAATGCCGCATCACGTGCCACCTCCCTCTCGGCGGGGGTCTGCTCTTCCCTCTTACGCCCAGAACCGAGCGTCTTGCCTAGGACCTTGACGAGGGCCACCGCCTTGGTGATCAGCCACTTGACTGCTGCATGCACGGGCGCCTGAATTTTGGTGATGATGGCCTTAATCTTTTCGGAAATGTTACCGAGCCCCAGCAGGCTGGCCAGGAAGCCGATGGTTACCGGCAGCGCCTTAGCCAGTGCAGCCTCGACCTTCTTGGCGGCGTTGCCTAGAGAGCCCGCGGCAATTTCGGTGACGGTGTCGACGATGGCGGCGACGAACTCGAGGATCTGCTTCCCGCGGGTGACGACGAACTGCAAGATGTCGTAGATCGCCTTGCAGGCCTTGATGAAGGCGGACGCCGGGTTCAGCAGCCCGATCAGCCAGGCGATGCCGGCCTTCACCACGTTGGTGATCAGCCAGTCCTCGAGCTGGTCGACCACCATTGCCTTGAGGTTGGCCAGCTGCTCCTTCACCCAGTTCCACAGGGCGCCGGGACCCTCGCGAATCAGCAGGACGATCGGCTCGGCTGCGGTCTCCAGGACGGCGACGATCGGCTCGCCCACCACCTCGACCGCGATCTTGCGGATGTTGGCCCAGGTGAGTCCCAGCACCTGCATGACCAGGTGGAAGACACCCTTGAGGTCCCACGTCTGCGGCAACGTGATGCCGGCGCTGGCGAACTGGCCGAACAACCACTGGAAGAAGCCTTGCTTGAGGTGGGTGGCGATGTTGTCCAGGAAGCCCTGCACGCCCTGGCCGACCGCCGCGACGAGGTTGCCGAGGAACCGGATGGGATCGGCGATGATCACGTCGAGTGTGCTGGCCGCCTTCGCCAGCACCGTCATCAGCAGGTCCTTGAGCTCCAGGATCGTCTTGACCGTGCCGGTGACGGCACTGACGGCCTTGGAGAGGAAACCCTCGTTCTCCTTCTGCAGCTCGGTGATGCGCTCGTCGAGCTGGTGCACCGCGTCCTGGTAGTTCGCGACGAGGGTGTCGACGAGCTGCTCCTGCTTCGCCGAGATGGACGCGTCGAGGCCGTCGAACTTGGCGCCGATCTGCGCGGCGGCCTCCAGGCCCACCTCACGCAGCGCCGGGTCCAGCTTCTCGACGGCCTCGGCCACCTCCTTGCGGCCGGCTGCAGCACACGCCTTCGCCTCGTTGAGGCCGTTGGCGACCAGCTCGGCGACGTGGTCGATCGCCGCGTCGACCGCGGCGAGGAACTCGGTCCGGCCGGCGTCGTAGATGGCCTGGACGCCCTCAGGCAGACCCCAGGTGAGCAGTTTGTCGTCGATCCACACGAGCGGGTCGGAGTACCGCTCGTCCAACTTGCGCTCGACGTAGCTCTCGAAGGCCTTCCGGGCGTCGGTGATCGCCGCACTGAAGGCGTCGGCGACCTCTTTGTCCAGCGCCTCCAGCCGGGCCTCGACGTCCTTCGCGGTCTTCGCATAGATGTCCTCGAACTGTTGCGCGATCCCGGCGCGGGCGGCCTGGTCCGCCCCCATCGTCGTCTTCTGCTGGTCCCCGACCTGCCCGAGCAGGCCGGCGCGTACCTCGTGCATCGCGGCGGTCTTCTGCTGCCCGGCCGCCACGGCCTGCCCCTGCGCGGAGGTGAGGGTGGCGGCTTCCCCGGCGCGGTACCGCTGCGGCACGCCGGCCGCGTGGTCCGCGGATGCCTGCTTGTCGGCGAGGGCGGCGGTGAACGTGGGTTCGTTGGACGCGGCGAGCTGCTCGTCGGTGACCTTGGCGCTGCGCATCGTCGCCGCCAGCGACTCCTGACCGGCGACGATCGGGCCGGTCACGGTGGCCTCGGCCCGCGGCTTGGGCACGGCCTGCCCCGTCCCGATGTCGGCCGGTGCCGGCCCGGCGGACAGCCCGGGCAGGGGAGCCACCGGCTTGGGGCTGATCCCGGACTGGTCCGGAGCCGCGGCGGACTCGCCCTTGATCTGCGACCCGGCGCTGGCTGCGCCCGCCTTGGCATCGGTGGTGAGCTCACCGCCCAGTGTGGTCAGGGCGCCCGATGTCGGGAACTCCCGAGCCTCCACCGGGTTCCTGGGCTTCTTCTGCTCCAGTCGCGCCCGCAGCAGCGTGGCGAACGCCCGTGCGTCGAACGGCTTGGGCTCCTGGGCGTCGATCCGTCGCACCTGCTGCGCTGCCGCCGCGGCGCGGACCTCGCCGGCCGGGCCGGGTGCCGCAGCCTGCGCGGCGCTCGCGGCAGCGGGGGCGCTGCCGTGCCGGCGCTGAGCCGCGGCGACTGCGCCGATGCGGTGCACCGTCGCCTGGAAACCAGGGTCCACGTGCGGTGAGCGCATCTCCGACGCCGCCCCGGCGCCACCGGTAGGTGCCGGGCCGGCCGCGCCCTCGGCTGCAACGACGCCTGCTGCCGGGACGCCGCCCGGCGCAGGCACCCCGCCTGCCGGCGGCGCTGGGCCGGCCGGCGCTGCCGGAATCGCCCTGCTCGGCGCGGTCGCCAGCGCAGGATCGGCTGATGGAGCCGCGGGCGCTGCACTCGACGCCGTCGCGACTGGGACGCCCGCCGGTGCAGCTCCCGCACGCACCGGGGCGCCACCGGCGGCTGCGGTCCCACTGGGAGCGGTCGAGGCGCTGGTCGGGGAGAGCCCTGCGGTCGCCGGGGCGAGGCCCCGCGGAGCCGCCGGGGACACACCCGAGGTCTGAGCACTGCGGGTCAGCCGGGCCATGCCCGGCGCCGGCGCGCCGGCGCGCGCCTGCCGGGCCGGCGACGCTGTGGCAGGTGGACGCCCTGTCTGCGCCGGCTCCAGCCGTCCGCCGGCGGCCGGGGGAGAGAGGAGACGGCCGGGTCGTGCGCGCTCGGGCTCCGCCCTCCCACCGGCCTCGCGGCCCGGCAGGGTAGACACGGTGACCGCGGGTGGCCGCGGCCGCCGGTTCAGGGCCGGCTGGAGGGTGCGGGCGCGCTCCTTCGTGGCCATGTGCCGTCAGTCGGGAGCCGACGCGCCGGGCAGCGTGCCGGGCGACGTGCTAGTTGCCAGTGGTTCCGGAGAAGTGTCCACGGCACGGCCTGTTCCCTACCCCGCAGGCGCATGGGGCAGGCCTGCGTTCCCGGCATCGTCGCCCGCGACCCGTCACCCATGCGTCACGGGACCAGCGTGCCTCCTCGTACAAGCCCTCCAGGTCCGACACCCGGTGACGGTCGGGCGATGCCGCGGTGACGGCGCGAGGCGAGCATGGCCGTGCCGGCGATCGATCGAGGAGGCACACCTTGACGCAATCACCCGAACAACACGCACGTGCCGGGACGGCCGCCCGGACCGATGGGCCCGGTGACTGCCCCGATCCGATCGGACCCCACACCGCTTACAAGGTGGAAGCCGCAGTGGCGCAGAGGTCGTCCGAGCTCTTCGCGGCGGACGAGACCGAGGTCGACCAGAAGTTCAACGCGATGGACGGGATCCAGAACCGGTATCGGGACGCCAAGGCCGCTCAGCAGGCAGCGTTCGACGCTCGCCGCACCCAGCTCAAGCGCATCGAGGACACGTTGGTCTGCGCCATCCCGGAGGCCGAGCGAACTCGGCTGTCCGGCTGCTGGGACAAGGTCCGCGGCGACGCGGGATCGGGAACGTCCGCGGATTGCGCCGGGGTCGATGCGTTGGACGGCACCGCCTTGCCCACCGAGATCGACGCATTACGCACGTTGAGCGACACGGCGCGCACCTGCGTTCGCGCGGCCGACCAAGCCTTCGATCGCCTCGTGAACGTGCCCGCGACGCTGGGAGAACGCCTTGGGGACCTGGGAACGCGCGCCACCGCCCTGGAGCAGGATGTCAACGGTCCCCGGGCGGATCCGACCCGCAGCTTCGTCGAGTTCCTACAGATGCGAGGAGAACTCGGGCGCATCGAGGCCGACTGGCTACCCCCCGCGGACTACGTGTGCGGGGTGAAGGCGGCCTTCGTCGTGCTGCTGCGCCGCCACGCCGCCTCGATTCGCGTGCAGTCCGCTGTGTACAGATGGGACAAGCAGCGAGAGCTCGACGAGGTGGCCAAGGGCACGAAGGCGAAGACCCTCGTGGACGCGGCGCTGGAGTGCTTCCGGAGCGCTCCGCAGGAGGATGGCTACGGCGCTGCCGCGGCGCAAGAAGGCGGCCAGGGTGGGTCGCCTGGCTACGAGAAGGAGTTTTCGGAGTAACTGTACTGAACAGGGCGCGGTCAGGCGGCTGATGGGTGGGGCTGGGTGGTGGTGGCGGGGCAGCCCGAGGCCGGGAGCCCGCTCGGCCTCGCCGTCTGGGCGTGGCGGCGAGCAGGCGCCGCTGCGTGCGCCTGGGACGTCTGCGGAGGCGGCTGGGCAGCTGAGGGCAGCCGGATTCCGCGAGGTGCAGACCGTCGCCCTCTACCGACTGCTGCCGGTCCTCGCGGTCGGGGCCCGCGTGAAATGAGGCTGCCACCGTGGAGACCCGGTCCGCAGTGGGAGTCGAGGGGGGCCGCGAAGCTGTGTTGGGCATCGCCCGCACCGTGTGGACCGCCGTCGGCTGGGCAGTCGCCGCAGCACCTGGCGCAGCGGCACGCGTCGGTGGGAACGGCTGCGCGCTCGATCGGCGTGGGCCAGAGAAGGCTCAGAGCTACCTGTGCCGCAGCTCATCTTTCGGGCATCGTCTGCCGCTCACCGGCGTCGTGGCGATGTGGAGTCCCCGGCTGCACGTGGGGTCCGGCGGCAGCAGCAGACCGTGGCCGAGGACGCCTCGCGAAGGCACTCGAGGGCACCGTGAGCGTGGTGGTCGGCGGCGGCACGGTTGCGGTGGACTCCGCCGACGATGCGCTGCCCTCCGACGGGGCGTCAGCATCACCGACGGCACGCTGGACCTGACCAGCGACGACGACGGTGTGCGCGCCGACTCGCTGGGAGGGGGCCGTCCGATCCAGCAGCGGGCAGGCGCGGATGTCAGGGCAGTCTCGGCGACCAGGCGAGCCACCCGCCGGGCGCGCCGAGCGTGACCAGCAGCGCCATCCCGGCGACGCCGGATGACACGTCCTGCCGCGCCGTTCCGGTGAGGGCGACGGCCGCGGCGGCCCTGGCCGTCAGCACCAAGCGGCTGCACCGCCGCAACCACCTGGGCGCACGGGCCGCGGTCGGCGCCGCGGTGAGCGTGTGCTGTGGCGGCTCGGCTGCGGTCGGCGTGCGCACGCCGTCCCGGCCGGGAGCAGGGCGAGAAGGCCGTCGATCCGCTCCTCGGCGAGGTCGTCGGCCGTCCGGCCGCTCGCGCAGGCGCGAGCGAGAGGGGACCGGACGGGTCGAGTCCCACCCCGCGGCCGGGCCGATCTCCTGCACGTCCACCTGCTCACTCCTGCACGTCGTCACCGGATCGGGCACAGCGACGGCGACGGCGCGCACGTTGTCGGCACCGGTGCCGGCCGGAGGGCTCCCTGCCACTGCGGGCAGTCTCTTCCGCGGTCGCTGCGCTCGCTCACCGCCGAGCCCCTGTCACCGGTGAGGCAGTGGTTCCCGTCCGGACCCAGGAACCGTTCACAGCGACATCCGGGCATCGTCACAGTCCGCGCACGGGCCCCTGGAGGATCCCCGCGTCACCCGCTCGGCGTGGTGCACCGGGAGTGGACGAGGTCGAACCCGCGGCGCGGGTCTTCCCCGATCTGCTGTTCCAGGAGCTCGGGTCGGTCGGATGTGGCGGTCGTTCCAGGGGGTGACGAGGTCACCGCCGCGGGCTTCACCGGGTGATGGCCTCCTCCGGCGCCGGATCTGCCGTCCGGGACGCGGCTCGGCCGTCGGCCACCCGGCAGCAGACCGCCACGGCGGCGAGGCCGGCCACCACGTACCAGGGATGGGCGATGACGGTCTCCTCCGCGCCGGCGAGCGGGTTGGCCAGCGCGCCGAGGCGGTCCAGCGCCCAGCCGAGGGCGGCGGCCAGCGCCACGGCGGCACCGGCCAGGCGCAGCGCCGGGTAGTACCGGGTCCGGGACACCACGTACAGCGACGGGAAGACCAGCGCCACGGTCAGCAGCTGCGCCAGCTCGACGCCGACGTTGAAGGCCAGCAGCGACAGCACCGAGGCCGAGCCGTCGAGGCCCAGGTCGGTGAGGATGCCGGCGAAGGCCAGCCCGTGCGCCAGCCCGAAGCCGCCGGCGATGAGGAGCTCCCCCCGGCGGGCGAGCGGCCGCATGGCGTGCACGGCCGCCACGCCGACCGATGCGGCGATGAGCACCTCGACGGGAGCCCCGGGCACGGCCACCCAGCCCAGTGCCGAGGCGATGAGCGTGAGCGAGTGCCCGGCGGTGAACGCGGTGACGACGCCGAGGACCCGGCGCAGCGTGGGCACGAGGCCCTCGCGGCGCTGCCACCTGCCGGCGACCACGACCAGGGGTGCGACCAGCAGCAGCGTGAGCAGGAACAGCAGGTGGTCGGCGCCCTCGAGCACGTGGTGCAGGCCGTAGCCGACCATGTCGGCCAGCCCGGTGGAGGCGGCTCCGGTGGTCGTCTCGCCGATCTGCAGACTGCTGTCGGAGGCGGTGAGGACACCGGCGGTGGAGATGTCGCCGGCCGCGTCGGTGAGGACGACGACGGCCTCGTGGCTCGGGTCGGCGTCGATGATCGCGTCGTAGGTCAGGGTGAACGCCGAGGGGTCGGCGCCGCCGGGGTCGATCGCGACGTCGACGCTGAGGGACTGGATGCCCTCGACCGACTCCCGTGCGACATCGGTGTAGGTCTCGGTCCACGCCGTGCCGTCGGCGCCGGTCACGGTGAGGTGCTCGTCGAGGTAGGTGGTGACCGCGGCGGCGTAGGAGTCGACGTCCGTGGCGCTCGTGTCGTCGGTGCCGAGCGCCTCGTCGAGGGTCTCGAGCGCCACGCTGACCGTGGCGTCCACCGAGTCCTCGCCCACGCGCACCGACAGCGTGCTGCTGTCCAGGCTGTGTGCCTGGGCGACGCCGGGGGCGAGCAGGAGCAGGCCCGCGTTGAGCCCGCCGGTCAGAACAGCGGCGACGGCGAGCGCGCGGGTGCCGGGAAGGGTGGTCACGACGTCCGACCGTGACGGCCGGTGCTGGCAGGTCGCTGGACGTCGGCTGAGAACTTTTCACTGTGCGTTGTCGCTCACTGCCACAGCGTGTTCACAGGGGATGTTCAGCGACGGCCGAGCGGTGCCGGCCACCGTGGAGCCCGACCGACTCACCCCGACATCGAGATGAGCCCACGATGAAGCTCCGCAAGACCGTCGCCGCCCTCCTGCTGACCGCCGTGGTCCCGACCGCCGCAGCATGTGGCACGACCGCCGAGGCCGCCTCCACCACCAGCGGCACCAGCAGCACGGCCGACAGCAGCACCACCGACACCGGCTTCCCCGGCGGCGGGCCCGGAGGGGGCGGTGGGCCGGGCGGCGTCGACGTCTCCTCGGTCACCACCGAGGAGCAGCTGGTCGAGCTGGTCCAGGAGGCATACGGCGACGCCGGCCTGGACCTGCACCGCGGTCACCAGCCCGTCGAAGACGTCCTCGACGAGGTGCTGACCATCAGTCACGACGAGTTGCACGTCCGCATGGACGCCGGCCAGAACCTGGCCGCCGTCGCCGAGGACCTCGGCATCGACCCGCAGACGCTCGTCGACGCGCTCGTGGAGTCCTGGAGCCCGGCCATCGACGACCTGCTCGCCGCGGGCACCATCACCGACGACGAGGCCGAGCAGTACCGGGCCGCGCTGGAGGAGGCCTTCACCTTCCGCGTGAACTGGGACGGCCAGGAGGCCACGCCCGGCTTCACCGGCCTCGACACCTGAGCCGTCGTCCTGGCCGGGGACGTCGCCGGCCCCTCGGGCCGGCGGCAGTCAGTCGCCCGCGCCCGGTGGACGGCATCGGGCTCCGGACGTGCCGGAGCGGGATCTGACCCAGCTGGGCCCTCGTCGAGCGTCTGGCTGCCGTGATGTCGGCGGAGACGACGACCCGGCCCGGCCGTGACCTGGCCGCCCCGGTGGACCGAAGGCGCAGGTCAGGTGCAGGATGCGATCGCGGGACCTGTCGACCATCAGGACATCCGGTCCCCGACCGTCGGGTCGGCGACCGAGTTCCCAGCGGTGCCGGGCCGGACCATCCCTTCCGGAGGAGCAGCGCAGTGGCGAGTGGATTCGGCAACATCGACATCACCGACGAGGACGGCGTCTACACCATCGAGATCGGTCGGCTGGACGACGCCACCCACGAGGGGTTGTCGAAGGTCTTCCGTGCCGCCCACGAGTCGTCTGCGGACGTCGTCGTCGTCACCGGGAAGGACCGCAGCTTCCTTAACCCGATGAACTACGACATCGAGTGGGTCAAGCACCTGGCCATCTACAACGACATGCTGAAGATCTTCAAGGAAGCCGAAGACATCGTCCGCGACATCATCAACTGCGAGAAGCCGACGATCGCCAAGGTCTACGCCCCCGGTGCCCACAGCCTGGGTGCGTCGATCGCGCTGGCCTGCGACTTCGTCGTCGCGGCCGACGACGCCACCTTCAGCGATCCGCACCTCTCGGGCTTCGGCGTGGTGCCGGGCGACGGCGGATCACTGGTCTGGCCCACGCGTATCGGTCTGAGCCGGGCCCGCGAGTTCCTGATGCTCGACCGCATCGCCACGGCTCAGGAGGCGCTGGACATGGGTCTCATCAACCGTTCCGTGCCGGCCGACCGGTTGGACGCGGAGGTCGATGGCATGGTGGCGAAGCTGCGCTCTTACGACCAGGTCGGCGTGCGGTTCTCCAAGAAGTGGCTCAACCAGTACATGCGCCACTCGATGAACATCACGGGCATGGGCAGTCTCTTCGCCGAGGGCATGGTGTTCTCCCACGAGGACTTCGCGAAGAAGGTCGAGGACTACGCCAAGCTCCTGCAGGAGCAGGGCGGGTACAGCGAGGCCTGAGTCGTCCTGGCGGCGGTGGATGGGCGAGGCTCGAGCCATCCACCGCCGCTGTCATCCGCGCCTTGGTGAGCGACGTCCGATCTGCCCTCCGTCCCAGCGCACCGACCGCGACGCCAGTCGGGGCAGGTGCTGATGTCGGTGACGGTGCGGGTGTCCTCGACGTGCGGTACACGACCCGGTGGGTGTCATGGCAAGCGCTGTGCCGGTCGTCGAGTGTGGGCGAAGCCGCTCGGGTCGGCTGGGGGCCAGTGACGAGACCGGGGAAGGGCGCGGATCAGGGTGACGAGTCCATCTCCGCGGCTGACCACGGCCTCCATCGATCCCGAGGGCGGCTCATGCGCTGACGACGGTGAAGATGTCGAGCAGCCCGGTGATCTGCAGTGGCCGGGTCACCGGACGCGTGGTGGCTATCAGCAGGAGGCGGATGTCGCGCGCGGCGGCTGCCTTCTGCGTCTCCACGAGCAAGGCCAGTCCGGCCGAGCCCAGGAACTGCACGCCGCGCAGATCGAGCACCAGCTCCGGCGGTCGCCGCTCCAGCTGGATCTCCAGGGCCGCCTGCAACAGCGGGGCGGTGAACGTGTCCACCTCCCCGGCGGCGGACACGGTCACCACACCGTCGGGGCCGGTCCCGATGTCGAGGGACAGCACATCCTCGTCCCACGCTCCACCCGCGCCCGTCTCCGTGGGCCAGCCAGATGTGGTCACCGACAACGCTCCTCTCCGGCGGGACCCGGAAGGCGGGGTTGCCGGGGGTGTCCGCCGCTGCACCTGGTTCTTCGGTGGTGCCACGCCGTGCGGATGCAGCCGGGTTCACCACGAGGGTGGACCCGCCGACCGGCGCGGCCCGCGCCGGCGCGTCGTCGCCAGGGGCTGGCATCCTCCACCCGTGGTCCTGACGAGGCTCGGCTGAGTCGAACTCGGGAGAGCTGCAGGAGCCGGTCGGCCGGCGATGGGGCTGGGCTGCCCTAGGCGCCGTCCGTGCCGGTGAGCGCGGCGGTTCGCGACCACGAATCCCGGTCGACACGGGCGGGCGCGCCCGAAGGCGGCCCATAGTGGTACGGTTTTTCGTACTACTAGCCGATGGGGTGTCCATGTCCGTGACTGCCAGCGAGGCGCGTCAGCGGCTGTTCCCGCTGATCGAGCAGGTCAATGCCGATCAGAACGCGGTGGAGATCGTCTCGAAGAAGGGCACGGCCTTCCTGGTCTCGGCTGACGAGTACCGGTCGCTCAAGGAGACCGTGTACCTGCTCCAGTCGCCGCGCAACGCCCAGCGCCTCCGGGAGAGCCTCGCCGACGTCGCGGCGGGTTCGGTGGAGCCGCACGAGCTGGCTGAGTGAGGATCGCGTTTACGGCGAACGGCTGGGAGGACTACACCAGCTGGGCCGGGGACCGGAAAGTGCTCGCGCGGATCAACCGATTGATCCGCGAGGCGGCCCGTGACCCAGCGACCGGTGCCGGCAAGCCCGAGCGGCTCAGCGGAGACCTGTCGGGCTGTTGGTCGCGTCGCATCGACCAAGAGCACCGCTTGGTCTACACGGTCGACGGTGACCAGCTCGTCGTCCTCCAGGCGCGCTACCACTACTGACGTTTCATTCGCGAAAGTCCAGTGGAGGTCCGCCCGGACTCGCTGCGATGCGGGGCGCTGCCGGGTGTGCCCCTCCGAGACACCGTCACGCTCAGCGACAGTCATCCCAGCCGCGTTCAGCGGCGTTCGCGCTGGTCAGGATGGCGATCCTTGACCACCATTGTGACCACCATTGCACCCCGTTCGGGCCCGTCCGCTGCGGTTCGCCGCCGTTCCGTATGCCGTTTGAGCTGCGCGAATAGGCTCCGACGAACGGCCGCGGACCCGCGGCCGACGGCTGGGGGTTGTAGGCCCTCCGAGGTCATCGGTACAGTGGCGGCCAGCTCGTACGCCGCACATGTCGCCGTGCCGATTCACCCGCACAGCGGCTTCCCGGCCGTCGACGCCCTTCAGGAATACCGGAGAAGAACTGGAGGACCGAGGCGACGCTCCAGTAAGGCGCGGTGCTAGGTCCCTGCGGTCGCGTTTTCCACAGGCTGTTGCAGCCAGACCGCTGCCGGGATCCAGGGGCTGGCGGGACCGCGACACGGGACACGGGCGGTTCGGCGAGCTGCAGCGGGTCCGTCGAGGCCGTCCGCGCCGGCTGAGCCCCCGGCGTCGGCCGAGGAACCCGGCGCACGATCCGTTGACCGCGGCAGCGGACCTGTCGGACCGCCGGGCTGTGCAGGGCTGCGTTCGTACAGGTGCAGGTGGTGCACGCCTGCCGGACGCCGGCGAACCGCCACGAAGGTGGTCCTGACGGTCTGGCAGTGCGGGGACTGCAGTCAGCGCCGGGCGAGTCCTGCCAGCGCGGCCTCGATCCGCAGCCGGGTGTCGTCGGAGGCCCAGCCGGCGAGGACGGCCGCGTCATCTCCGGCGGTTGCCTCCATCGCCGCGTTCGCAGGGCGGTGGAGCTGCGCCTTGGCCAGCCGGTAGGACTCCGGTGAGCGGGCGGCCAGCTCGGCAGCCACCGCGACCGCCCGCGGCAGCAGCTGCCCGGGCTCGGGGAGCTCGTCGACCATCCCCAGGGCCAGCGCCCGCTCGCGGTCGGTGGTCTGCGCGCCGAGCAGCACCTGGCCGGCACGGGGGCCGAGCGCGTGCCGGACGATCTCCAGGGCGGATGTCGGGAAGGGAACGCCGACCGCCAGCTCGGCCAACCCGATCCGCCCGCCGGACATGAGCCGCAGGTCGCAGGCGAGGGCGAGCACGCAGCCGCCGGCGATCGCGTGCCCGTTGACCGCCGCGACCGTCGGCCGCGGATGGTCGAACACGGCACGGAACGTGCGGGACAGCGCCGCCAGCAGCTCCTCGGTGTACGGCCGCCCGCCGTCCAGGATCCGGCGCAGGTCCACGCCGGCGGAGAAGGACGAGCCGCTGCCGGTGATGACCAGCGCCCGGTCGGATGCGGTGACCGCCTCGGTGAGGGCGTTCAGCAGCTCGACGTCGAGGGCGCCGACGCGTCCGTGCTCGATGCGCAGAACGGCGACGTCATCGCGGTCCTCGGTGGTCAGCATCGGGCCATCATCCACGCACCGCGGTGGAGGGCCCGGACCACTGGAGTCTCGCGGAGACCGACGTGCAGGGGCGTGGCACAGCCGAACGTCGGGGGATCCGACGAAGGGCGACGAAGGGCTCCGAGATGGTTCCCCCCGTGCCACTCGAGGAGGGGACAGATGCGGGCGGCTCGTCGACGCCGCGGGGGAGCGACACAGCGGCACCCCGGATGCCCGCCGGCGATCTGCAGCCTCCTCGACCGCCGCCCTTGTACCGGTGACCAGCGTGGTCGACCGGAGGGTCGGGCCCTTGATCAAGCAGGTGGGGAGGACTGGAGGAGGCGGACGGCTCGGCCACCAGATCTGCATCAGGCGTCCGGCTGGGCGGGGCGTCGGGAGAGTCCGTCCCGAGAAGCGGATTCGATCAACACGCCCGGGCGCGGGGAGAACGACAGCAACCGCTACAGCAACGCGCTCGGAACGGCGGCGAACCAGACGGGACGCCGACGGACGTCCCGAGGCGCTGACCTGCGTCTATAGGACCTGGGCAGACCGTGGTGAACCCCTCGAATGTGACTGGGGGGCGACGGCAAACAGCCCCAGTTCCGTCGCCACGGCGCGGGTCGGGCCGGCTGCAGACGTCAGTGGCGTGCTCGTGCCTCTCCGCCGCGGCTACCGACGTCTCGTCGGCCGACATGGTCCCCTGTGCGGTGACGCGCCCGCGCAGTACGGCCGTGGGCACGAACGGTCAAGACGGAGGAGTATTCGTGAGCCCGAAGACTCAGCTGATCTGGACGTCAATCGTCTCGTTCGTTATAGCGTGCCTCGGCGTCACCGCCTCTGTCCTGATCGGCGTTGTCGGAGCCACCCCTGCCCATGGATCGTATGGGGTTGCTGCCGGTGAGGCGTGCCTCAACTATGAAGAGTGGGCGCTGAATCGCATTGAAGACGGCATGTCGGATGATGAGATAGCCACATTGACACTACGGGCGATCGAAGCGACTGGCGGTGACCTTTCTCCTTTCGGAGTCAACGAACCCCGCGACGAGGCCTTTCTGTATGAGCCGTGCCTGATCGAGAAGTTCGACGACGCTCTGCTGTTCATCAAGGAGTTGCGAGCGGCGTCCCTGTCCGATTGACGTCGGGGCGAACGAAGTGGCAGTCGTGTAGTAGTACTTGTGCGAGCTATGCATCACCCTCACGGACGTGGGCGGGCGGCGGAGGTGTCATGTCAGTGACACCCGCCGATGGCGTGACTCAGGAAGGCTGATGGCCGACTACACCGCGACCGCGATCAATGAGGGCGACCACTGGGTGATCGACGTGTCGGGTGTCGGTACCACTCAGGCCGAGAGAGTCGAGGACCTCGAAGAGACGGCACGTGATCTGGTCATCGCCATGACCCACGCCCTCGCCGAGGACGTGCACATCGCGCTGCGCATCGTCTGACCGACGTCCAGAGAGTGGATCGCTGCGGCGCTCGTGGCTCCAACCAGTCCTCAGCCGCCCGTGCCCAGTCCGGCTACCGCTCCTCCGGTCACAGGCGGTCTCCGAGGCTGAGGCGCCGGTGGGCGAAGGCCTGCCGGAATCGGTGCGGGTGGACATCGGGGACGCCGGCCTGCGCGGCGCGGGCGTGCGGCACGTCGCGCGCGCCGTCGGAGGTCATCGGACCGCGCTGACCGAGCAGCAGCCGCGGCGAGCGGGCGTACGGGTGCAGCGCCCGCACGCGCACATAGCGGTTGACAGCCTGGGCGGTCTTCGCGCCGAACGGCACCACCCGCGGCCGGGAGTCCTTGCCGGTGACGTAGGCCAGCTCCGGTCCAAGTCGACGTCGGTGAGGTCGAGCCCGCACAGCTCCCACACCCGCACGCCAGTGTCCAGCAGCAGCCGCAGTACCACCTCGTCGCGGCGGCCGAGGAAGACGGGCGCGATCAAAGACGCCCGGCCGGCCGCGGCCGACCGCGCAAGCCTTGAGTAGGGCGGCGCCTTCGGTGTCGGTGAGGATCGGGACAGGCTTGTCGAGTGGGCTGGGGAGCTCGATGCCGTCGGTGAGGGCGACCTCCAGTTGTCCTTCGGTGACCAGCCAGCGGCAGAACCAGCGCATTCCGCGCAGCCGGGTACCAACGGTGGAGGGTTCGCACGTCTCAGCCAGCTCGGCCAACCAGGCGGCGATCGCATGTCTCGTGAGCTCGTCCAGGACCGGTTCCCGCCCTCGGCCGGCCAGCCAGCGGCTGAAGTACCGCACCGACTGGCCGTAGAGCTCGATCGTCCGCGGCGCCTTCGCCGCGGCCCGCAGGTGCCGCCGGAAGGACGCCAGAAGGACGCCAGCAGGTTCTCCAGCCGGATCGCCACGGCGGGAGGTCATCGGGCGAGTGAGCGCTGTGCTACCTCTCGACGCGTTGCCCAACCAACCATCTGCGCTGGTAAGACGCCTGGCGCGGCTGGGCTGGACCCGCATCGGCTCGCCCGGCATCTTGGTGATGCCTGGAACCACCAGGCTCGACACTCGAGGACCCGTGACGCTCAGCAACCGGTGGATGTGTCGTTGAAGAGCCGCAATGGCATAGGTGGAGGCGGTGGTGTCGTTGACTACCATCAGGCCCCGTTCAGGCCGGTCCACCATCGTCCGCGGTAGTTCCGTATCTCGGTTGACCTGCGCGGATGAACGAAGGTGGACGTCTAGGAACCTGTGGCCCACGGCTGGGGGTTCTGGGACCGGCAAGGTGTGGTTGGCGGCCTCGAGTTCGGTGACTGCCAGTCCCTGAAGGTGCATCGACACATCCCCCGACGCGTGAGGGCGGCTATCCGACGACTCCGGCTCACTACCGGAGAAGAACCGGAGAAGCCGCGTGATGCTCCCCTCGTGGCCGTGCGCACGGGGCTGCTCCCTCGTCGACGTCGCGGTCCACAGGCCGCCTGGGCGTCCACAGATTGCGGCTGCGGCTCCCGGAGGTCTCCCGCCGGGAGTAGGCCGGGATGGACCTGGGACACGCGACTCGGCGAGAGGTCGTGGGATGGCCAAGCATCGGCGGCGCGAGGCGGGCGAGGGCAGCATCAGCGAGTACCAGACGAAGGCCGGCCCGCGCTTTCTGATCAAGTTCACCGCTCAGCGGGCCGACGGGACGAGACGCGTCGTCCTCAAGCGGGGATTCAGAACACGCAGGGATGCCGCGGCGGCGCTGCGAGTGGAGATCCGCAGGTCGGAGGCGGGGGAGTGGGTCGAGACGTCGAAGCAGCGTCTGGACAGCTACCTCGCCGAGTGGATCCAGACGCAGCGGCTGAGCCCCGCCACGCTGTCCTCCTACCGGAAGAACATCCGGCTGCACATCGACCCCTACCTCGGCGCGACCCCGCTGGCGCGGCTCACCGGCGCGGCGGTGGACGCCTGGATGCGCACACTGGAGACGACAGGGCGTGCGGACGGCCAGGGCGGCCTGTCCGCGCGCACCGTGCGCTACGTCTACACGGTCCTGCGGTCCGCGCTCGGTGACGCCGTGAAGCACGGGCGGCTGGCGGTGGACCCGACCGACCGGTCGACACCGCCGAGCCCGTCCGAGGCCCGGCCCCCCGAGATGCAGGCGTGGACCGCCTCGGAGCTCGCCCGGTTCCTCCGCTGGGCCGACGCCGAGGACTCCGATCTCGCCATGGGCTGGCGGCTGCTGGCGGCCACCGGCATGCGCCGCGGCGAGGCGCTGGCTCTTCGCTGGCGAGACGTCGACCTGGACGCCGGCCGGCTCGCGGTGCGGCGCAGCGTCGGCGTGGTGAAGGACAAGGGCGCCGGTCAGCGACTGGTCGAGGGTCCGACGAAAACCGGCCAGTCCCGGGTGGTCGATCTGGACGCGGGCACCGTGGCCGCGCTGCGCGTCTACCGGGCGGTGCGCGGAGCGCTGGCGCTGGACCTCGTGCGGGACTCAGCGCTCGTCCTGAGCGACCTCGACGGGACGCACCGGCACCCGGAGCGGTTCTCCCGCCGCTTCTCCGGCCAGGTCGCCCGGGCCCGCAAGGCGCTGGGGGAGGACCTGCTGCCGGTGATCCGGCTGCACGACCTGCGCCACACCCACGCCACCCTGCTGCTCGCCGACGGCGTGCCGGTGAAAGTGGTGTCGGAGCGCCTCGGCCACGCCAGCGCCACCATCACGCTCACCGTCTACCAGCACGTGCACCCCGGCATGGGCCGCGAGGCCGCGGACCGCTTCGCGGCGCTGCTCGAGGGCTGATCAGGCGCGGAGTATCACGCGGGTATCACGAGGGCCTCAAGAGCCCTGACAGCGGAACACCCCGGGCTCCTGACCTGCAGGAACACCGGGGCGGGAGGGTGTCCGAGGGGGGACTTGAACCCCCACGCCCGATAAAGGGCACTAGCACCTCAAGCTAGCGCGTCTGCCATTCCGCCACCCGGACGAGTGCGAGTCAGAGACTACCGGACGTCCGGACGACGATCACGCACCCCCTCCCGGGTCCGGACGAGTCGCGTCGAGGCATCGGCGAAGCCCCCGGCCGCTCCGCTCCGCGGCGTACCGCGCCCGGTCGGCGGTGGGGGACCGTCTCACCCGCTCGGGAGATCCTCCGGGCCGGTGGCACGATCGGCGGCATGCCCGAGCCGACGCCCGCCCCCCTCGCCCGCGCCCAGGCCGAGGTCGCCGAACTGCTGTCCGACCTCATCCGCATCGACACGACCAACACCGGTGACACCGCCACCGGCAAGGGCGAGCGCCGGGCCGCGGAGTGGGTCGCCGGCAAGCTCGACGAGGTCGGCATCAGCAGCGTCGTCCACGAGTCCGAGCGCGGGCGGGCCAGCCTGGTCGCCCGCATCCCGGGGCAGGACCGCGAGCGGCCGGGCCTGCTGGTCCACGGCCACCTCGACGTCGTCCCCGCGGACCCCGCCGAGTGGAGCGTGCACCCGTTCTCCGGTGAGGAGCGCGACGGCTACGTCTGGGGGCGCGGCGCGGTCGACATGAAGGACATGGACGCCATGGTGCTGGCGCTGGTCCGCGACTGGGCACGGACGGGCACGAAGCCGCCGCGGGACATCGTCCTGGCCTACGTCGCCGACGAGGAGGCCGGCGGCCGGCTCGGCGCGCGCTTCCTCGTCGACGAGCACCCCGACCTGTTCGAGGGCTGCACCGAGGCGATCAGCGAGGTCGGCGGCTTCTCCATCACCGTCCGCGACGACCTGCGCCTCTACCTCGTGCAGACCGCCGAGAAGGGCCTGGCCTGGATGCGGCTGACCGCCGGCGGCAAGCCCGGCCACGGCTCCTTCGTCCACGACGACAACGCCGTCACCCGGCTGTGCCAGGCCGTGGCCCGGCTGGGCTCGCACCGGCTGCCCACCGTGCTCACCCCGCCCATGCGTCAGTTCCTCGCCGCGGTCGAGGAGGCCTACGGCGTCGAGATCGACCCGGACGAGCCGGAGGAGGCGCTGGCCCGGCTCGGCAGCATCAGCCGCATGATCGGCGCGGCCCTGCGCAACACGGTCAACCCCACGATGCTCGACGCCGGCTACAAGGCCAACGTCATCCCCGGCACCGCCAGCGCCACCGTCGACGGCCGGTTCCTCTACGGCCAGGAGGAGGAGTTCGAGCGGCAGCTGGCGAACCTCCTGGGGGAGGGCGTCCAGCGCGAGTGGATCGTCCACGACCAGGCCGTGGAGACGACGTTCGACGGCCCGCTGGTCGAGCAGATGGTCGCCGCGCTCCGGGCCGAGGACGACGGCGCGCGTCCGGTGCCGTTCACGATGAGCGGCGGCACCGACGCCAAGAGCTTCGAGCGCCTGGGCATGCGCTGCTTCGGGTTCTCCCCGCTGCGGCTGCCGCCGGACCTCGACTTCGCCTCGCTGTTCCACGGCATCGACGAGCGCGTACCGGTGGAGTCACTGCGCTTCGGCATCCGGGTGCTGGACCGCTTCCTGCGCGCGGCCTGAGGCGGGCGTGGTGTGATGCCGGGGTGAGCGATCGCACCCCCGGTCCCGGTTCCGTCGCGCTGATCACCGGGGGGACCGGCGGCTTCGGCCGGGCCCTGGCCGCCAAGCTGCGCGAGGGCGGCGTCACCGTCGTCCTCGCCGACCTCGACAGCGAGCGGGCCCGCGCCACCGCCGCCGAGCTCGGCTGCGCGTTCGCCGTCCTCGACGTCACCGACCGCGCCGCCAACCGCGCCGTCGTCGAGCAGGTCGAGGCCGAGCACGGCCGGCTGGACGCGGTCTTCCTCAACGCCGGCATCGCCGGGTTCGACTCCGACCGGTTGCTCGACGTCGACGGCTTCCTGCGGGTGGTCGACGTCGACCTCTTCGGCGTCGTCTACGGCACCGAGGCCGCCCTGCCGGCGCTCCAGCGGGCCGGGGGCGGCGCGATCGTCGTGACGGCGTCGCTGGCCGGGCTCTCGCCGATGGCCACCGACCCCGGCTACAGCGTCGCCAAGGGCGGGGCGGTGGCGTTCGTCCGCTCGATGGCGCCCCGGCTGGCCGCCGAGGGCATCACCGTCACCGCCGTGTGCCCCGGCTTCGCCGACACCGCGATCATCGACCCGATCCGCCAGGAGTTCGAGAAGGCCGGCTTCCCGGTGCTGACCGCCGAGGAGGTGGCCGACGCGATGCTGGCGGCCTGGGCCTCGGGCGAGCCCGGCGCGGCCTACATCGTCCAGCCGGGCATCGGCGCCGTCCCGTACCGGTTCAAGGGCGTGCCCAGCGCGCGGACCGCGACCGGTGAGACCGCCGTCGTCCCGGAGGCGCTGCGCCCGCCGTCGATGCGCTGAACCGCTACCGGGCGGGGCCGGTCGGCCCGGTGCAGGCGAACAGGAACGCCGGGGGCACGTTCCACGGGGAGATCCGGCGCCGCACGGTGGCGAAGCGCCGGCGCAGCTCGCCCTCCATCAGCGGCGAGTATTGGATCACCAGGGTCACGCCCTGCGGTGTCATGGCCCGGGGCAGCACGTCGAGGATCCGGCGGCGCAGCCCGGGCTCCAGCGAGGTGTAGGGCAGGGCGGACACCACGACGTCGGCCAGCGACCCGTCCAGGTGCGCGTCGAGGAACTCGGCCGAGTCGCACACCACCGTGAGGCGGGGGTCCGGGTGCCGCTCGACGAGCAGCTTGGCCAGCTGGGGGTCGATCTCCAGGGCCACCAGGCGCGCGTCCGGGCCCAGCCGGGCGAGGATCTCGCCGGTCTGGGAGCCCGTCCCGGCGCCGAGCTCCACGACCAGCCGGGCCGAGGGGACGTCGGCGAGGTCGAGCATGTCGCGCACCGCCCAGCGCGAGGTCGGCAGGACGGCCCCGACCTGGCGGGGGTTGGTGACGAACGCCCGCAGGAAGCGCAGGCGATCGGTGAGCTGGGAGATCATCGACGTCCTTCCCGGTCGCCGTGGAGGGCGACGACCGCCGGCCCGCACCTTGTCACGGCCGGACGCCGACGGCGAACCGGGCCGGGCCCGTGACACCGGTCACCGCGCGTCTGGCAGGGTCGGCGCCATGCGTGCATGGCGGGTCCACGAACTCGGTGATCCCTCGACGGTGCTGCGGCTCGAGGACGTCGAGCAGCCCACCCCCTCCGACGGACAGGTGCTCGTGCGGGTACGCGCGGCGGCGCTGAACTTCCCCGACATCCTCATGGTGCAGGGCCGGTACCAGGAGCGGCCGCCGCTGCCCTTCACCCCCGGCGTGGAGCTGTGCGGGGAGGTCGTGGAGACCGGCCAGCGGGTGATCGGCGGCCCCTCGGGCGGGCCCGGCGCCTTCGCCGAGTACGCCCTCATGGACGCCGACGCCGCCTGGCCGGTGCCCGACGCCATGACCGACGAGAAGGCCGCCTCCCTCTACCTGACCTACCAGACCGGGCACGTCGGCCTGCACCGCCGGGCGCACCTGCAGCCGGGGGAGTGGCTGCTGGTGCACGCCGGCGCCGGCGGGGTCGGGTCGGCCGCCATCCAGCTGGGCAAGGCCGCCGGGGCGCGGGTCATCGCCACCGCCGGCGGCGCCCGCAAGGTCGAGGTGTGCCGCGAGCTCGGCGCCGACCACGTCGTGGACTACACCAGCGAGGACTTCGTCGGCGTGGTCAAGGAGGTCACCGGCGGCCACGGCGCCGACGTCGTCTACGACCCGGTGGGGGGCGACGTCTTCGACCGGTCCCGCAAGTGCATCGCCTTCGAGGGGCGGCTGGTCGTGGTCGGCTTCACCAGCGGCCGGATCCCCGAGGCCCCGGCCAACCACGCGCTGGTGAAGAACTACAGCGTCGTCGGCCTGCACTGGGGCCTCTACCGCACCCAGGAGCCCTCGCTGATCGCCAGCACGCACCGGGAGCTCATGGCCCTGGTGGCCGGCGGTCGGATCGACCCGATGGTCGGCGACGTGCTGCCGCTCGACCAGGCCCCGCAGGCGCTGGCGCGGCTGGGCGACCGCGGCACCGTGGGCAAGGTCGTCCTCGTCCCCTGAGGGAGCGGGAGCAGCTGGGCGTGCGGCGCGGCGCGGACGACGCGGATGCGCTCGCTGCCGGGACCTCGGCGGGGTCGACCGCCGGACCGGTGGGCACCACCGCCCGCACCGGCAGGGACTCCAGCGCCCGGACGATCCGGCGCAGCAGGTCGGCCTGCTGCATGTAGGTGCTCGACAGGCCCACGACCACGAGCGCACGTTGGCCGGCAGCTCGGCCGGCAGGTCGAACGCCGGGGAGGTCAGCACCAGCACGCGGGTGGCGCGGTCCCACTGGGCCCAGACGTCGCGCAGCGGCGGCAACCCCAGGGCGGTCCGCGCACCGTCGAGGTCGCGCCGCCCGCGGTTCCACAGCGCCGAGGCCAGCGCGTTGAGCGCCCGGTCCCGTGCCCGCCCGGGCAGGCCCCGCGCGGGGGACAGGCCCGAGCCGAACGGCGGGATGCCGCGGGCCGGCCGGGAGTGGATGTTCGACGACAGGGCCACGGCGGGCACCCCGGCCGACTCCGCGCCGACCAGGGACGCGCGGGTACACGGGCACGGGGTCGCAGCCCGTGCCCGCCCGGCCCACCGGCCCGGGACGGCCGACCGGCGCGGCCGTCCCGGCCGGCTCAGATGTGCGGCTTGGGCAGGTAGGACAGCCGCGCCCGCCGGCGCAGGATGGCCTTCCGCGTGCCGTCGGCGTGCAGCTGGAGCCGGGCGAGCTCCCAGCCACCGACGTCCGACTGCAGGCTCAGCATGGTCGCCGCCGCGGACCGGGACGTACCCGGCGGGATCCGCAGCGGCGCGAACTCGTAATCCCCGGCAACCGCCTCCATCATCCCGATTGTGCCTGCCCGTCGCCACATGCACACGTGTCCGTCGCCTCCCGGACTGCCGGGCACCGGTGCGGGCGGCAGGATGGGTCCGACCCCGCCCGCACGACGAGAGGGAGGACGACGTGACCGACCCCGGCATCGACGCGACCGCCGCCGATCGCGCCGAGCAGCAGGACCTGGTCGATCCGCCCGAGGTGTCCCTCGCCGCCGACGCCACCCCGCCCGCGGAGGACGTGCCGGAAGCCGATGCGCTGGAGCAGCAACTGGTCGCCCGGCCACGAGGCACCGGGGCGCCCCTGCGGCCCGTGGGCGACCGCGAGGCCAACGAGGCCGACGTCCTCGAGCAGGAGGCCGACGTCCCCGTGGAGGAGGAGCCCGACCTCACCTGATCCCCGCCGCCGGCGTCACGGTCCTCCGGCGGCGGGCTCCCCGACGACGCCGGCCCGGACCCCGGCCGCCGGGCCGGTCGTCAGCGGGGCGCCCGCACGAGCAGCTCGCCGGCCACCGAGACCCCGACCGGAGCCGGCGCCGGGGCGGTGAACGGCACCTCCTGCTGGCACACCGTCCCCTCGGCCGGGAGCGCCAGGTCGACGAGGAAGGCGTCGGTCGCCGCATCGATGCAGGGCGACTTGCCCGCGTACGCGGTGTGCCCGTCGCCCTCCATGGTCAGCAGCCGCGCGTTGCCGAGCTGGCGCACCATCTGCACGGCACCCGCGTAGGGGGTGGCCATGTCGTACGTCGTCCCGATGACCAGCACCGGCGGGGCGGTGGGGGAGGCGACGAAGGGACCGCCGAAGGCGTCCTCGTCGGTCCGGGGCCACAGCGCGAACCCGACCTCGGCGTAGGCCGCCGTGGCCCAGAAGTGCGGGAAGGCGGCCCACTCCCGGGCTCCGCGCTCGAGGTAGGAGTCGACGTCGCGCGGCCACTGCCGCTCGCTCGCGTTGATCGCGACGAACCGGTCCGGGCCGGGGTCGTCCGAGCCGTCGGGCTCCTCCGGGTAGACCGCCACGTCGAAGATCGCGCGGAACCGCGAGGCGTCTCCCGCGGCCGCCTCGGCCAGCGCCGCCCCCAGCAGGCCCCAGAGCCGCTTGGAGTACAGCAGCGTCTGGGTGACGTCGAGGACGACCTCGGCGGAGACCGGTTCGGGGTTGGCCGCGAAGCCGGGCGCGGGGATCGGCGTCGCGTCCGCCGTGGCCAGCAGTGCGTCGTAGGCGGCCAGCGGGTCGCTGCCACCGAACCCGGAGCAGGCGGCCTGGTCGGCGGCGCAGGCGGCGGTGAAGCGGCCGAGGGCGCGCTCAAGCGCCGCGTTCTGGGCGGTGCTGACGCCGACCGGGTCGTGCACGTAGGCCGTCGGGTCGAGGGCGCCGTCGAGGACCAGCGCCCGGTACCGGTCGGGGAACAGGGCCGCGTAGGTCGCGCCGAGGAAGGTGCCGTAGGAGAAGCCGAGGTAGGTCAGCCGCTCCTCACCCAGCGCCGCGCGCAGGACGTCCATGTCGCGGGCGACGTTCGCCGTCGAGACGTGCTCGAGGATCGCGCCGTTGTTGGCCGTGCACGCGTCGACGTAGCGCTGCGCCCGGCCCAGCAGCGCGTCGGGGTCCAGGTCCAGCGGGGTCGGGAACGGGTGCCCCCAGAGCCCCTCGGTGACCTGGTCGACGCGACAGTCGATGGCCGGGCTGCTCTGCCCGACGCCGCGGGGGTCGAACCCGACGATGTCGAACCGCCGGTTGAGGGAGGCGAACACGCCGGGCCCGTTGGCCTGCAGGTAGTCGATCGCCGAGGCACCGGGCCCGCCGAAGTTGTAGAACAGCGAGCCGATGCGGTTGGCCGGTTCGGTGGCGGGCACCCGGGCGACCGCGATCTGCACCTGCTCGCCGGCGGGGTCGTCGTAGTCCAGGGGCAGCGGTGCGGTGCTGCACTGGACGCCGGCCGCCGTCCCGGCCTCGGCGGTGCCGCAGTCGGTCCAGGTGAGCGTGGGCACGACCGGCTCGGAGGCCAGCGGCCCCGGGCCCTCCGCGCCGGCGACGGCACTGCTGCTGCCGAGCGCGAGAACGGTGACGACGCCGATGACGGCGGTGCGGCGGCAGGTGGTCACGAGCACGGCAGCCCCCTGGTCGGACCGGGCGCCGCGGACCGGCGCCCGGTGTGCGGCCCATGGGACACCCGCACCGGAAGCCGGGGCAACGGGCCTCCGGGGAGTCGTGCTGTCTCGATCTGAGACGCCCCGGTCCGGACGGCGCGGCGCTCCGGCTCGACCTTCCCCCCGACGCCACCTGTGGTTAGGCTTCCCTAAGTCCCGTGCCGCAGATCTCGAGGGAGCGCCCATGACGACCGGTTCCGGTGGGAGCTCCGCGCCGCCCGCTGTGCTGGCGGACCCGGCCGAACGGGCCCGCACCGTCGCCTCCCGGCAGGCGGCCGCGCTCTGCGTCCGCGGCCTGGCGCCCAGCCGTCCGCTGGCCCACGCCACGACCCGCGACGGGCAGGTGCTGGTGCTGGTGGCCAGCGCGGGGGAGGTGGCCACCGCCCTGGCCGACCAGCCCGACCTCACCACCGTGCTGATGGTCAGCGACCGGGCGCCCGTTCCGCTGCGCGACCAGCTGCGCGCCCAGCTGTGGCTGTCCGGCTGGCTCACCCCGGTCCGGCCGGCCGACCAGCGCCGGGCCGCGGTCGACTTCGCCGACGTCCGGCCGGTGGGCCCGCTGCTCGACGTCGGGGGCGAGACCACGCTGCTGCGCCTGGACCTGGCCGAGGTGGTGCTGCGGGAGGGCAGCGGCTGCGCCGAGATCAGCCCACCGGGGTTCGCCGCCGCCCGCCCCGACCCGCTGGCCGGCGTCGAGGCGGGGATGCTGCGCCACCTCGACCGCGACCACCCCGAGGTGCTCCAGCTGCTGCGCAGCCGCATCCCGGCCGGCGAGCTCGGTCCGCGTGACGTCGTCCGCCCGCTGGGGGTCGACCGCTTCGGCTACCGGCTGCGCATCGAGCGGCTCACCAGCACCCGTGACCTGCAGATCCCCTTCGCCCGGCCGCTCACCTGCCCCGGACAGCTGCACGCGGCCACCCGGCAGCTGCTGGGCGCCGCGCGCGCCGCCCTGGCCGCCCGCGCCTGAGGTCCCCTGCAGGATCCCGCCGCGAGCCTGCGAGTGGTGGGGCAGGGGTCCTCTCTCAGCCGGCGTTCTCGGCGAGCAGCTGCGCCAGCCGGGTGCGCCGCGGCCGGGCGTCGACCTGGCTCACCGCCCGCGCCAGCGCCGCGCCGGTCGCGTGCACGATCGACAGGTGCCGCTGGGCGCGGGTGAGCGCGGTGTAGACCAGCGGCCGCGACAGCATCCCGCCGGCCTCGGGCGGCAGGACGACGACGACACCCGGCCACTCCGAACCCTGCGCGCGGTGCACGGTGATCGCCCAGCCGTGCCGCAGGTCGCTCATCGCCGTGCCGCTGACCGTGACCGGCCCGGAGGCGAAGTCGACGTCCAGGGTGCCCTCGCCGGTGCCGGTGACCACCCCGACCTCGCCGTTGGCGAACCCGATCGGTTCGAGGTCCAGGTGGTTGGCGGTGGCCACCACGCGGTCGCCGACATCGAAGCCCCACACCGTGCCGTCGCCCGGGTTCAGCACCGCCTTGAGCGCCTTGTTCAGCTCGAGGGTGCCGGCCGGCCCGCGGTGCACGGGGGTGACGACCTGGACCGTCGCCGGGTCGATCCCCAGCGCGCGCGGGATGGAGTCGGTGACCAGCTGCACCACCCGCCGGGCGGCCTCCGCGGAGCCGGTCGCCGGGACGACGACGACCTCGCGGTCGGGGGAGTCCACCGGCGGCAGCTCCCCGCCGCGCACGGCGTTGGCCAGGCGGGCGATCGCGCCGCCCTCGGCCTGCCGGTAGAGGGTGGTCAGCTCCACGACCGGCACGACGCCGGAGTCGATCAGGTCCCCCAGGACGTGGCCGGGGCCGATCGAGGGCAGCTGCGCGGGGTCGCCGACCAGCAGCAGGTGGGTGCCGTCCTGGCAGGCCTCCAGCAGCGCCGCGGTCAGCTCGACGTCGAGCATCGAGGCCTCGTCGACCACGACGACGTCGGCGTCCAGCGGCCACTCCTCGTTGCGGGCGAAACCGCCGGAGGTGCCCTGGGCGCCCAGCAGCCGGTGCACGGTGACCGCCGGGTGGTCGGTCAGCTCCTCCAGCCGCTTGGCCGCCCGCCCGGTGGGCGCGGCCAGTGCCACCTCGCTGCCCCGGGACCGGAGCAGCGACACCACCGCCGCCACCGTGCGGCTCTTGCCGGTGCCCGGCCCCCCGGTCAGCAGGGACACCCCGGCGCCGAGGACCTGGGCCACGGCCTGCTTCTGCGCCTCGTCCAGCCCCTTGGCCACCGAGCGGACGGCGGCGGGGTCGGCGATCCGCTCGGCGGTGGCGGCCAACCGGGCCACGTTCTCCGCGACGGCCTCCTCCGCCATGCCGTAGCGGGCCAGCGACAGCATGCGCAGCGCCGGGTCGGGCTCGGGCAGCGCTGAGCCGTCCGCCCCGCCCTCCCCGTCCTCGTCGTACTCGGGCTCGGGCGGCTCGTGCTCGAGCACGTCGCCGGACTCCACGGCCGCGACGATCGCCGCCGCCGGGTCGGCGATGCCCTCGGCGCGCAGCGCGGCGACCACCAGGTCCGCGGGCAGCACGGTGTGCCCGTCGCGGGTCGCCGTCCGCAGGGTCATGGCCACCACCGCCCGGCCGCGCCGGGTGTCCTGGCGGTCGGCCCCGGGCAGGACGGCGATCGCCAGCCGGTCGGCGTCGGTGAGGGTCACCCCGGTCAGGCCGAGCAGCGCCCAGGGGTCGTCGCGGAGCCGGCGGGCCGCATCGGTGCCGAGGGCGTCGGCGGCGGTGGCAGCCAGCTTCGCGTCGAGGCCGGCGCCGACCAGCAGGGCCACCACCTCGTAGGTGGGTGCGGCGGCCAGGAAGCTCGAGAACAGCCGCTCGGCGCGCTGCCGGCCGACCCGGGGCAGCCTGAGCAGCCGGTCGGCGGTGACGTCGTCGGGGGAGGTGATGCCCGCGGCGGGCAGCTCCGCCGCGGTCCGCCTGCCCAGCCCCGGCCACAGCCCGGCGGCGCAGAACGCGGCGAAGACCGGGTCGGCCGCGGTGCTCATCGGTGGGCTCGCCAGCTCGCTCACCTCCGCTCCGGGTAGCCGAAGTAGGGCGCCGAGACGTCCTCCAGCGCCGTCCGGATGGCGGCCGGCAGCCGCACCGCGTCCGCGTCGAGGGAGGCCTGGAGCTGCTGGGCGGTGCGCGCGCCGACGACCGGCGCGGTGACGCCGGGACGGTCCCGCACCCAGGCCAGGGCGACGGCCAGCGGGCTGGTGCCCAGCCCCTCGGCGGCGGTGACCACGGCCTCGACGATCCGGTCGGCGGTGGCGCTGCGCAGCCCGTCGATGAACGCCTGCCACTGCGGGGAGGCGCCGCGGGACTCCGCCGGCGTGCTGTGCCGGTACTTGCCGGTGAGCAGCCCCCGGCCCAGCGGCGACCAGGCCAGCACCCCCAGACCCAGCGCCTCGGCGGCCGGCACCACCTCGCGCTCCACCCCGCGCTGCAGCAGCGAGTACTCGACCTGGGTGCTCACCAGCGGCACCCGTCCCGGCCAGGCCCGCTGCCAGGTCACCGCCTGGGCGGTCTGCCAGCCGGTGAAGTTGCTGATGCCGACGTAGCGCACCCGCCCCGAGGCGACGGCGGTGTCGCAGGCGGCCAGCGTCTCCTCGACCGGGGTGGTGTCGTCCCAGGCGTGCAGCTGCCACAGGTCGACGTGGTCCAGGCCCAGCCGGTCCAGGGAGGCGTCGAGGGCGGCCAGCAGGTGCCCCCGGGAGGCGCCGCGGCCCATCGGGCCCGGCGCGGTGCGCCCGACGGCCTTGGTGGCGACCAGCACGTCGGAGCGGGGGACGACGTCGGACAGCAGCCGGCCGAGGGTGCGCTCGCTCTCGCCGTCGCAGTAGACGTCGGCGGTGTCGACCAGGGTGCCGCCGGCGTCGACGAACGCCGTCAGCTGCATGGCGGCCTCGTCCTCGTCGGTGTCCCGGCCCCAGGTCATGGTGCCCAGCGCCAGGCGGGAGACGACCAGGCCGCTGCGCCCCAGCGCGCGTTGTTCCACGGAGGGCCAACCTACCGGCGACCCCGTGCCCGGGCCGGGGACCGGCGGTTCCCGGGGCGGCGCGCCGGGATCGGGCCCGCGCCCGCCTAGGGTGGCCTCCCGTGCTCCGCAGACCCGCCCCGCCCCACCACCGCCGCACGCCCGTGACGCGCCGGGGGACGACCGCACGATGAGCTGGGTCGAAGCCGTCGTCCTCGGGCTGGTCCAGGGCCTCACCGAGTTCCTGCCGATCTCCTCCAGCGCCCACCTGCGGGTGGTGGGGGAGGCCTTCGGCTGGGGCGACCCGGGAGCGGCGTTCACCGCCATCACCCAGATCGGCACCGAGGCCGCGGTGCTGCTCTACTTCCGCCGCGACATCGGCCGCATCACCGCCGCCTGGGTGCGCTCGCTGGGCGACCGGTCGATGCGCCGCGACCCCGATGCCCGCATGGGCTGGCTGATCATCGTGGGCAGCGTGCCGATCGTCGTCCTCGGGCTGCTGTTCCAGGACCGCATCGAGACCACCTTCCGCAGCCTCTGGATCGTCGCCACCGCGCTGATCGCCTTCTCCCTGATCCTGTTCTGGGCCGACCGGGTGGGTGCCAAGAAACGCGAGCTGGACCAGCTCACCGTCGGGCACGGCATCGCCTTCGGCCTCGCGCAGGCGATGGCGCTGGTGCCCGGGGTGTCCCGGTCCGGCGGCACGATCACCATGGGCCTGTTCCTCGGCTACTCCCGGGCGGCGGCCGCGCGCTACTCGTTCCTGCTGGCCGTGCCCGCCGTCCTGGGCTCCGGGTTCTTCCAGGCCTACGAGGCCCTCACCGGCGACGTCGCGGGCGAGACCGTGTCGTGGGGCCCGACGGTCCTCGCCACGGTGCTCGCCTTCGGCGTGGGCTGGACCGTGATCGCCTGGCTGCTCCGGTACCTGGACCGCGGCAGCTTCACCCCGTTCGTCGTCTACCGGCTGCTGCTGGGCGGGCTGGTCCTCGTCCTGCTCGGCACCGGGGTGCTCGCCGCCCAGTGACCGCGGCGGTGCCCGTGGACAGGCCGCGCCCGGCGTGTCCACGGGCACCGACGCCATGATCACCGCCGGCCCGGCCCTCTACCCTCGGGCGTCGTGACCACCGTTCTCCTCCTGCGGCACGGCCGCTCGACGGCCAACACCGGCGGCGTCCTCGCCGGCTGGACCCCGGGCGTGCAGCTCGACGAGACCGGGCAGGCGCAGGCGCGCGCGGTGGGGGAGCGGCTGGCCCCGGTGCCCCTGGCCGCGGTGGTCAGCAGCCCACTGGAGCGGTGCCGGCAGACGGCGGCCGCCGTCCTCGGCGGGCGCGACCTGCAGCTGCAGACCGACGACCGCCTCGGCGAGGCCCGCTACGGCGACTGGACCGGCCGGCCGCTCAAGGACCTCGTCAAGGAACCCCTGTGGAAGGTCGTGCAGCAGCACCCCTCCGCCGCGGTCTTCCCCGGCGACGAGGGGGAGGGCCTCGCGCAGACCCAGGCCCGCGCGGTCGCCGCCGTCCGGGCCTGGAACGCCACGCTGGGGCCCGACGCGGTCTGGCTGGCCTGCAGCCACGGCGACGTCATCAAGGCCGTCCTCGCCGACGCCCTGGGCCTGCACCTGGACCAGTTCCAGCGGATCGTCGTCGACCCCGCGTCCCTCTCGGTCGTCACCTACACCGAGACCCGCCCGTTCGTCGTCCGCGTGAACGACACCGGCGGCGACGTCGCCGCGCTGATCCCGCCGAAGAGGAAGAGCCGGCGCCGGAGGAGGACCGACTCCGACGCCGTCGTCGGCGGCGGGGCCGGCGCGACCGTGTGACCTCGGCGTCTCCGGCTCGCCCGGGACGCCCGCCCGCGTAACCTGGGGCCCGTGCCGCGCCAGGTCCATCTCTTCGACCGCCCGGCCCGCTTCGTCGCGGGGACGGTCGGGCAGCCCGGAGACCGCACCTTCTACCTGCAGGCCTCCGACTCCACCGGCCGCGTGGTCAGCGTGGCGCTGGAGAAGACCCAGGTGCAGGTGCTCGCCGACCGGATGAACGAGCTGCTCGACGAGGTGGCCACCCGGCCGGGCACCGTCGTCCCGCCCGACGCCGAGGTCGACGACCTCGAGCCGCTCACCGCGCCGGTCGACGAGGAGTTCCGCGTGGCCGCGATGGGCCTGGCCTGGGACGGCGACGCGCAGGCCGTCGTCGTGGAGGCCGTGGCCGCCGGCGAGGAGCCGGTCGACGAGGACGCCATCCTCTCCGACAGCGAGGAGGGGCCCGACGCGCTGCGGGTCACCATCACCCCCGCGGCCGCCCGGGCGTTCGTCGTCCGGGCCCGCCGCGTGATCGCCGCCGGCCGGCCGTCCTGCCCGCTGTGCTCCCTGCCGCTGGACCCCAGCGGGCACGTGTGCCCGCGGCAGAACGGCTACCGCCGCTGAGCACCGGCCGCCCGCCCCGATGACCGAGCGCCCCGCCGACCCGGCGTCGGACCTGCGCGCGCCGGCCGGGGACGACGAGGCCCGCGCACTGCTCCTCGAGGGCGAGATCGACCTCGAGGGGCGGATGCTCGACGCCAGCAACGTCACCCTGGTCGGCACGATCCGCACCGGGGAACTCGAGGCCGAGTGCGTCTACAAGCCCGTGGCCGGCGAGCGCCCGCTCTGGGACTTCCCCGACGGCACCCTCGCCGGCCGGGAGGTCGCCGCCGCCCTGGTCTCCGAGGCGACCGGCTGGCGCGTCGTCCCGCCCACGGTCCTGCGCGACGGACCCTTCGGCCCCGGCATGGTCCAGCTGTGGATCGACGGCGACGAGGACGTCGACCTCGCCGCGTTCGTCCGCTCCGACCACCCCGGGCTGCGGCGCATGGCGGTGTTCGACGCCGTGGTCAACAACGCCGACCGCAAGGGCGGGCACATCATCCCGACGCCCGACGGCCACGTGTACGGCGTCGACCACGGCATCTGCTTCTCCGTCGAGCCCAAGCTGCGCACCCTGCTGTGGCGCTGGGCCGGGCAGCCGCTGCCCGCCGAGGCCGTCGCGGTGCTGGAGAAGCTGACCGGCGACCTGCTCGGCGACCTCGGGGAGCAGTTGCACGAGCACCTCACCCGCCGCGAGGTGCGCCGCACCCAGCAGCGGGTCGCCGAGCTGCTGCGCACCGGCCGGCACCCGCAGCCCAGCGGGGACTGGCCCGCGCTGCCCTGGCCGCCGTTCTGACCGTCGGCCTGGGGCCGGGAGCCCGGGAGGGCCACAGTGGGCACATGCCGCACCGATCCCGTCTGGCCGTCCTGCTCCTCGACCTGCCGCCCAAGCTGCACGACGAGGGCCGGGCGTTCTGGGCCGCCGCCACCGGCCACCCCGTCGAGCCCGACGCCGTCGACGACGACTGGTCGGCCCTGGGCTCCTTCGCCGACGGCTTCCACCTGGAGGTGCAGCGCACCGGGGTCGGGACGCTGCCGCGCTGGCACGTCGACATCGAGACCGACGACGTCCCCGCCGAGGTCGCCCGGCTGGAGGCCCTCGGCGCCCGGCGGATCGAGGACATGGGCGGCTTCTGGCAGATGAAGGACCCCTCCGGGCTGGTGTTCTGCGTGGTCGGCGTCCAGACCGAGGAGTTCGACCGGCACGCCACCACCTGGCCGTGAGCCCCCGGACCCGCACGGCGGCGGCCCCCGCGGCCGGGACGACCGTCGCCGGGCGGGAGCCGGCGGCTACTCCAGCCGGACCAGCCCGATCATCGCCGCGGCCTGCAGCCCGTCGCCGTCCACGGTGAGCACCTCCAGCGGCACGCGCCGCCACACGGCCAGCAGCAGGTCACCGGCGGTGCCGGTCAGCGCCGCGATCGGGAACGGCCGCGAGCCGGGGAACAGGGTGCGCTCGGCGTCGGCGTCCACCGCGTGGAACACCACCGGGTGCGCGCCTTCCGGCGGCCCGTCCGGAAAGACGCCGGGCACCATCACCTCCAGCCACTCGTCGAGCCCGTCGAGCCCCACCGCGGTGGGGACGGGCCGCACGTCGCCGAGCACCTGCTCGACGTCGACGGTGTGCACCACCGCCTCCATCGTCTGCCGGCGCAGCACGAAGGCGACGTCCTGCCGCGGCGCCCACGTCCACACCCGCTCCGCCGGGTCCGCGCCGGCCAGCACGGTCTCCAGCTCCGCGGACTGCGCGAGCCCGTAGCCGAGCAACTCGTCGTCCGGGTGCCGCACCGGCGCCACGTAGGTGCCCGGGTCGGGAGCGCGGGTGCGCACCACCCACGCCCAGAAGTGCTGCACCTCGGCCAGGTGCCACACGAGGTCGGCCAGCGTCCACCCGGGGCAGCCGGGCACCCGGGCCCGCCAGCCGTGCGCCAGCACCGCCTCGGCGGCGGCGTCGGCGAAGCGGGCGTTGGTCTTCTGCAGGACCGGCAGGTACTCGTCGGGCTCCACGGTGGCTCCTCCGGCGCGGGACGTCGTCGCCCCAGGATGAGGTCCGCGGGGCCCGCCCGGTAGCCGCATCTAGGCTCGGGGCGTGCTCGCCTGGCCTGCTCCGCTCCTGCCGACCCTCCCGGGCACCGGTCCCGTGCTCAAGCTCCACGACACCGCGCGCGGCGAGGTGGTCGCCACCAACCCCGAGGGCACCGCCCGCATGTACGTCTGCGGCATCACGCCCTACGACGCCACCCACCTCGGCCACGCCGCCACCTACCTGGCCTTCGACCTGGTCAACCGGGTGTGGCGGGACGCCGGCCACGCGGTCCACTACGTGCAGAACGTCACCGACATCGACGACCCCCTGCTCGAGCGCGCCGAGCGCGACGGCGAGGACTGGATCGTCCTCGCGATGCGCGAGACGGCGCTGTTCCGGGAGGACATGACCGCGCTGCGGGTGCTGCCGCCCGAGGACTACGTCGGCGCGGTGGAGTCCATCCCGCGGATCGTCGCCCACATCGAGGACCTGCTCGACGAGGGCCTGGCCTACGTCCTCGACGACGGCACCGGCGACGTCTACCACGACGTCTCCCAGGCCCCCGGCTTCGGCGGGGAGTCCGGCTACGACGAGGCGACGATGCTGCGCCTGTCCGCCGAGCGCGGGGGGGACCCCGACCGCGCCGGCAAGCGCAACCGGCTCGACCCGATGCTGTGGCGGGGCCGCCGCCCCGGCGAGCCGTCCTGGGCGGGCCCGCGCGGCCTCGCCGGCCGGCCCGGCTGGCACATCGAGTGCGCCACCATCGCGCTGGAGACCATCGGCATGGGGTTCGACGTCCAGGGCGGTGGCAGCGACCTGGTCTTCCCCCACCACGAGTTCTCCGCCGTCCACGCCGAGGCGCTCACCGCCACCAAGCCGTTCGCCCGGGCCTACGTGCACGCGGCGATGATCGGCCTGGACGGCGAGAAGATGAGCAAGAGCCGCGGCAACCTGGTGTTCGTCTCGCGCCTGCGCGGTGACGGCGTCGACCCGATGGCGATCCGGCTGGCGCTGCTGTCCGGGCACTACCGCACCGACCGGTTCTGGACCCCGGACCTCCTGGACACCGCCCGCACCCGGCTGGCGACCTGGCGTCGCGCCGTCGCGCTGCCGGCCGGCGCCCCCGCCGCACCGGTGCTGCAGGGGCTGCGGGAGCGGCTGTCCGACGACCTCGACAGCCCCGGGGCGATCGCGCTGGTCGACGCCTGGGCCGCGGCGACGCTGGCCGCCGGGCCGGGCGACGAGCTCGAGGACGGCGCCCCGGGCGTGGTCTGCGACGCCGTCGACGCGCTGCTCGGTGTGGCCCTGGCCGACGCCTGATGGGCGGCTTCCGGCTGGTGGACCGGGCCGCCCGGGAGCGCGAGGAGGAGGCCCTCGCACCGGCGGCCACCCGCTCGACCGCCACCCGCGGGCGGGCGGTCACCGAGCCGGAGGACGCCCTGCGCACCGCCTTCGAGCGCGATCGCGACCGGATCCTGCACGCCAAGGCCTTCCGCCGGCTCAAGCACAAGACGCAGGTCTTCCTCAATCCCGACGGTGACCACTTCGTCACCCGGCTGACCCACACGCTGCAGGTCACCCAGGTGGCGCGGTCCCTGGCCCGGGCGCTGGGGCTCAACGAGACCCTCGCCGAGGCGGTCGCCCTGGGCCACGACCTCGGCCACTCACCGTTCGGTCACATCGGTGAGGACGCGTTGGAGCCGTACGTACCCGGTGGCTGGCACCACGCCGCCCAGGGCGTGCGGATCGTCGAGGTGCTGGAGCGGCTGAACCTCACCTGGGAGGTCCGCGACGGCATCCGCGCGCACAGCTGGAAGATCGACCCGCCGCCGGCCACCCGGGAGGCCGAGTGCGTGCGGTACGCCGACCGGATCGGCTACCTCTCCCACGACGCGCTGGACGCCGTCCGCGCCGGCGTGCTGCGGGTGGCCGACCTCCCCACCCGGGCCCGCGCGGTCTTCGGCGACCCGGGCAGCGAGATGGTGGGCGCGATGGTCGACGCGGTCGTCGAGGGGTCGCTGGCCGACGGGGGAGCGGTGGTCATGGCCGCCGAGCCGCTCGCGGCGATGCACGAGCTGCGGGCGTTCATGTTCCAGCGGGTGTACGCCTCGGAGACCGCGGCCGGGCAGAAGCAGCTGGCCATCGACGTCACCCGGCGGCTGGTCGACCACCACCTGGCCCGTCCCGACCTCATCCCGGCGTCCTACCGGGACACCGCGGCCGACCCCGTCACCCAGGTCGTCGACTACGTGTCGGGGATGACCGACCGGTTCGCCCTCACGATGCACGACCGGCTCTTCGACGCCGACGCGACGTCGGCGATGCGGCCCCTGCTCCGCCTGCAGTAGCCGCCCCCCGGCGACCGCCCGGCGGGGGTACGCCGCCCGACGTACGACCGTTATCCCCAACACGGCGCGCCGTCAGGCGCCACCGCCGGGCACGTCGGACGGGAGGGGCAGCGACCGGGGGAGGCCCGCGCCGGCGCCGGCGGGAGGACCCCGTCGCGACCACCGGCCCGGGCTCGTGGCGGCGACGGGGCCGACGTCAGCTCGTGCCGCCCCGGCGGCGCAGGTACCGCTCGAACTCCCGCGCGATGGTGTCGCCGTTGGCGTTGGACAGGTCGAACTCCGTGGCGCGCTCCTCCAGCGAGCGCACGTACTCGACGACCTCGGCGTCCTCGTTGGCCATCTCGTCGACCGTCTTCACCCAGTCCTCGGCCTGCTCCGGCAGGGCGCCGAGCGGCACGGGGATCTCCAGCACCTCCTCCACGCGCTGCAGCAGCGCGACGGTGGCCCGGGGCGACGGCGGCTGGGAGACGTAGTGGGGGACGGCGGCCCAGAAGCTGATCGCCGGCAGTCCCGCCTGGACACAGGCGTCCTGGAAGACGCCGAGGATGCCGGTGGGCCCCTCGTAGCGGGAGGTGTCGAGGCCGTAGCGCTCCGCCGACTCCGCGTCGTAGGCCGAGCCGGTCACCGGGGTGGGCCGGGTGTGCGGCGTGTCGGCGAGCAGCGCGCCGAGGCCGACGACGGAGCGGACGTCGAGCTCGCGGCACAGCTCGATCAGCTCCTCGCAGAAGCCCCGCCAGCGCATGTTCGGCTCGATGCCGCGGATCAGGACGACGTCGCGCTGTGCACCCGGCGGGCGCGCCACGGAGATCCGGGTGGTCGGCCACTCGATGCGGCGGCTGACCCCGCCGACGAGCGACACGGTGGGCCGGTTGACCTGGAAGTCGTAGTAGTCCTCGGGGTCGAGAGCGGCGAGCGGCCTGGCGTCCCAGATGAGCTCGAGGTGCTCCAGCGCCCCGGTGGCGGCGTCCCCGGCGTCGTTCCAGCCCTCGAAGGCGACGACCACCATCGGGTCGGTCAACCGGGGCAGGTCCTCAGGGGTGGACTTCGGGTCGATCACCCCTGGAAGCCTACGTCGGTCCGGGCGTCGGCCTCGGTCCACGCGCGGCTCGAGGTGGTGCGATCAGCCGACCGGGCGAGGGCGACGACCGTGCGGGCGCCCGGGATGGGACGATGGGGCCCGCAGTTCGCGGACGACGAGGCACCGCCGCCCGTCGGAGTTGCCAGAGCCCTGGCGCCGGACGCTCTCGTGACCGTGCCCGAACCCCTCCCGAGGACAGCCCGTGCCCGAGTTCCCCGCGCTCCGTCCCGATGCCACCGCCGAGCTCACCACCCTGCTCCAGCGGCGGATCCTCGTGCTCGACGGCGCCATGGGCACCGCGATCCAGCGCCACCGTCCCGACGAGGCGGGGTACCGCGGGGAGCGGTTCGCCGACTGGCCGGTCGACGTGCAGGGCAACAACGACCTGCTGAGCATCACCGCCCCCGAGATCGTCGCCGGCATCCACCGCGAGTACCTCGAGGCCGGCGCGGACGTCATCGAGACCAACACGTTCAACGCCACGGCGATCTCGCTGGCCGACTACCGCATGGAGGGGCTCGCCTACGAGCTCAACCTCGCCGCCGCCCGCCTCGCCCGCCGCGAGTGCGACGTCATGACCGGGCGGACGCCGGACAAGCCCCGCTACGTCGCCGGCGCCATCGGCCCGACCAGCCGCACCGCCTCCATCTCGCCCGACGTCAACGACCCCGGCGCCCGCAACGTCAGCTTCGACGAGCTGGCCGCGGCCTACCTGACCCAGGCCAACGGGCTGGTCGACGGCGGCGTCGACGTCCTGCTCATCGAGACCGTCTTCGACACCCTGAACGCCAAGGCGGCCGTCTTCGCCCTGGAGACGCTCTTCGAGGAGCGCGGGCGGCGGTGGCCGGTGATGGTCTCGGGCACCATCACCGACGCCTCCGGCCGCACCCTGTCCGGCCAGGTCACCGAGGCGTTCTGGAACTCCGTCCGGCACGTGCGCCCGCTGCTGGTCGGGCTGAACTGCGCGCTGGGCGCCGCCGACCTGCGGCCCTACGTCGCCGAGCTGGCCCGGATCGCCGACACCTTCGTCTCCTGCCACCCCAACGCCGGCCTGCCCAACGCCTTCGGCGAGTACGACGAGTCGCCGGAGGAGACCGCCGCCGTGCTGGGCGAGTTCGCCGGCAGCGGCTTCGTCAACCTGGTGGGCGGCTGCTGCGGCACGACCCCGGCGCACGTCGCCGCCGTCGCCGCGGCCGTCGCCGGCGTGGCGCCGCGGACGCCCCCCGCCACCCGCCCGGCGCTGCGGCTGTCCGGGCTGGAGCCGCTCACCGTCGACGAGGACTCCCTGTTCGTCAACGTGGGGGAGCGGACCAACATCACCGGCTCCGCCCGGTTCCGCAACCTCATCCGGGCCGGCGACTTCGCGGCCGCGCTGGCCGTGGCCCGGCAGCAGGTGGAGGCCGGCGCGCAGGTCATCGACGTCAACATGGACGAGGGGATGATCGACGGCGTCGCGGCCATGGACCGCTTCCTCAAGCTGGTGGCCGCCGAGCCCGACATCTGCCGTGTCCCGGTGATGGTCGACTCCTCCAAGTGGGAGGTCATCGAGGCCGGCCTCAAGTGCGTCCAGGGCAAGTCGATCGTCAACTCGATCTCGCTGAAGTCCGGCGAGGAGGAGTTCGTGCGCCAGGCGCGGCTGTGCCGCAAGCACGGGGCGGCCGTCGTGGTCATGGCCTTCGACGAGCAGGGCCAGGCCGACGACCTGCAGCGGCGCACCGAGATCTGCCGGCGGGCGTACGACATCCTCGTCGAGCAGGTCGGGTTCCCCGCCGAGGACGTCATCTTCGACCCCAACGTCTTCGCCGTCGCCACGGGCATCGAGGAGCACGCGAACTACGGGCTGGACTTCATCGAGGCCACGCGCTGGATCAAGGCCCACCTGCCCGGGGCGCTGGTCTCCGGGGGCGTCTCCAACGTCTCCTTCTCCTTCCGCGGCAACAACCGCGTGCGGGAGGCCATCCACGCGGTGTTCCTGTTCCACGCCATCGCCGCCGGCATGGACATGGGCATCGTCAACGCCGGTGCCCTCGAGGTCTACGACGAGGTCCCCGCCGAGCTGCGCGAGCGGATCGAGGACGTCGTCCTCAACCGCCGCCCCGACGCCACCGAGCGGCTGCTGCAGATCGCCGGTGACCACGCCGCCGACGGCGCGGCGAAGGAGGCCGCCACCGAGGAGTGGCGGGCGCTGCCGGTCGGCGAGCGAATCACCCACGCCCTGGTGAAGGGCATCGACGAGTTCGTGGAGGCCGACACCGAGGAGCTGCGGGCCGAGATCAGCGCCCGCGGCGGCCGGCCGATCGAGGTCATCGAGGGCCCGCTCATGGCCGGGATGAACGTCGTCGGCGACCTGTTCGGCGCGGGCAAAATGTTCCTGCCGCAGGTGGTCAAGTCGGCGCGGGTGATGAAGAAGGCCGTCGCCTACCTCATCCCCTTCATCGAGGCCGAGAAGCGCCCCGGCGACGCAGAGCGCAGCAACGGCAAGGTCGTGATGGCCACCGTCAAGGGCGACGTGCACGACATCGGCAAGAACATCGTCGGGGTCGTCCTGCAGTGCAACAACTACGACGTCGTCGACCTCGGGGTCATGGTGCCCGCGCAGACGGTGCTCGACACCGCCAAGCAGGAGGGCGCCGACGTCATCGGCCTGTCGGGCCTGATCACCCCCTCGCTGGACGAGATGGTCACCCTCGCCTCCGAGATGGAACGGCAGGGCTTCGAGATCCCGCTGCTGGTCGGCGGCGCCACCACCTCGCGGGCGCACACCGCGGTGAAGGTCGCCCCCGCCTACCACGGCCCGGTCATCTGGGTGAAGGACGCCTCCCGGTCGGTGCCGGTGGTCGCCGCCCTGCTGTCGGACGAGCAGCGCCCGGCGCTGCTGGCCGGCGTGGAGGACGAGTACGCCGCGCTGCGGGAGCGGCACGCGGCCCGGCAGGACACCCGCACCATGCTCCCGCTGGCGGCCGCGCGCGCCGCCGCGCCGGCGCTGGACTGGAGCAGCTACACCCCGCCCCGGCCGCGCATGCTGCTGCAGCAGGCCCGCGACGTCTGCAGCGCCCCGGACCGCGAGCACCGGCACGGCGCGGCGAGCCGGTTCGTCCGGTCGTTCCCCGACCAGTCGCTCGACGAGCTGCGGCGCTACATCGACTGGCAGCCGTTCTTCTCCGCCTGGGAGATGCGCGGCCGGTTCCCGGACGTCCTGCACAACCCGGCGACCGGCGAGGCCGCCCGCCGGCTGTTCGAGGACGCCCAGGCGATGCTCGACCGGATCGTGCGGGAACGGTGGCTGCGGGCGGCCGGCGTCGTCGGCCTGTTCCCCGCCAACCGGGTGGACGGCGAGGACATCGCGGTCTACACCGACGAGTCCCGCACCGCCGTCCGGGCCACCCTCCACCAGCTGCGCCAGCAGACCGAGGGCCGCGACGGCGCGCCCCGCAAGTCGCTGGCGGACTTCGTCGCGCCCCGGGAGACCGGGCTGGCCGACTACGTGGGTGCCTTCGCCGTCACCGCCGGTCTGGGCGTGGCCGAGCGGGTCGCGGCGTTCAAGGCGGCCAACGACGACTACAGCGCGATCCTGCTCGAGTCGCTGGCCGACCGCCTGGCGGAGGCCTTCGCCGAGCGGCTGCACGAGCGGGTGCGCACCCAGCTGTGGGGCTACGCCCCCGACGAGCACCTCGACAACGGCGAGCTCATCGCCGAGCGCTACCGCGGGATCCGTCCCGCACCGGGGTATCCCGCCTGCCCCGAGCACACCGAGAAGCGCACCATCTGGGAGCTGCTCGACGTCGAGGCGGCCACCGGCATCCGGCTCACCGACAGCATGGCCATGTGGCCGGGGGCCGCGGTCAGCGGGCTGTACTTCTCCCACCCGCAGTCGCGCTACTTCGTGCTGGGCCGCCTGGGCCGCGACCAGGTCGAGGACTACGCGCGCCGCAAGGGCTGGACCCTGGCCGAGGCCGAGCGGTGGCTCTCGCCCAACCTCGGGTACCGCACCGACGACGAGTGAGCGCCCCGGGGCGTTGCCGATCTCACGGCCGGCGGGCGGCCGGTCGCCGCGACCCGGCGCCTACCGTGGACGTGATGGAGATCCTGCGGAGCGACGCCGGCACCGACACGACGGCGGGGACCGCCCTGCAGGCGGTGCTGTTCGACATGGACGGCACGCTGGTGGAGACCGAGCAGTACTGGGGCGAGGCGATGTTCGCCCTGGCCCGCCGGCTCGGCGGCCGGATGTCCGACCGGGCCCGGCAGCGGACCGTGGGCACCAGCATGCGGGTGGCGATGGACATCCTGTACGCCGACCTCGGCGTGGTCCGTAGCGAGGAGCAGTTCCTCGCCGACTGCCGGTGGATCGAGGACCGCGTGGCCGAGCTGCTCGGCGGGGACATCCACTGGCGGCCCGGCGCCCGCGAGCTGATCGCGGAGATCCGGCACGCCGCCGTCCTCACCGCGCTGGTGACCACCACCCCGCGGCGACTCGCCGACGTCGTCCTCGCCGCGATCGGCCAGGCGTTCCCCGACGTGCCCCCGTTCGACGTCACCGTGTGCGGCGACGAGGTCCCCGCCCGCAAGCCCGACCCCGCGCCCTACCGGCAGGCCATGGCCGCGCTCGGCGTCGACCCCGACGGCTGCGTGGTGCTCGAGGACTCCGTGGCCGGCGTGACCGCGGGGCTCGCCGCGGGCGCCGCGGTGCTCGGCGTGCCCTCGTTGCAGCCACTGGAGCCGGCGGCCGGGCTGGTGCTGCGCGACACCCTGGCCGGCGTCGGCCTGGCCGAGCTGCACGGGGTGCTGGTCGCCCGCGACGCCGGCGTGCGGGTCTAGCGGCGCCGGCTAGCTGTTCTGCTCCGACAGGTTGGGCACGCGGCTGGCCGGCGGAAGACCGCCGAGTGCGGTGTGGGTGCGGTGATGGTTGTAGAGGTGCAGCCACCGGCGCAACGCCTTGGTGCGGGCGGCGTCTGAGGT